>DATEAY010000066.1 GCA_035288105.1 Candidatus Babeliales bacterium | reverse complement strand
TTTGTGTTTTTATTAGTAATATTAACGAGCAAAACACATATTTTGGTTTGACAGTTAGTGTTTGATTGGTAAGTATTGCTTTGAAAAAACGAGACATGATAAGATAAATAAAAGGGTTTTTAGAGTAGTTGCAGTTAAGGGTAAGGTGGGGTATGTTGAGAAAAGAGAGTAGTAGGAAGATGGTGAGAAGGAGTAGTTATGAAGCCAGAGATGATGTATCGGCACGCTCAAATTGTTGATAGTTTGCGACGTTTGCCCAGGAAAATGTTGCAACTACATGGTCGTGATAATGTTACTGATTTCGTTTTACATGAGCTTTGTAGTCGGGACTGTTTTAATATACCCAAAGCAGCCTATTTTATTGACAACCCTTCTTTTAATTGTTTGAAGGGAATTGTAGGAATTTCTGGAGAAGAATTACAAGGGTTTGAAAATATTTGGGCGAGTCCGGATCAATTTATTGAAAAAGTAGCTCTGTCACCATTTAACCAAAAAGTACGATCTTTTAATTATGAAAGTCGTAAAAATCGTGGTCATTCACATGAAGCGATGGCGGAAACAATTGCGCAGGAACTTGGTCTGAACGACTATGGTTTTTATTCTTGGGATATGAAGCATGACAACCATGGTTTTTTGGTATGCGAAAAAGGTACCACCGAAGACCTTGAGCATCCACATGAAGAGGTTATGGTTGATGGACTATGTTTATTGAGTTTTTGTCCTGTTTATTAAATCTAGCACATGTCATTTTTCTTCAAAAGCAGCCAATCCAGGTAGTAGTGTATCACTGAGATATGCTAGAGCTGCGCCACCGCCAACAGAAAGATGATCAATTGCAGAATGATTTCCTGTGCTCAAAGCACTATCAACAGAATCGCCACCGGCAATCACGGTTTGTGCCGATGATTGTGCCATTGCATTGATGATACTTTTTGTGCTTTCGCGAGTTTCTGGTCTGTCTGCAAATCCCATAGCACAATTTAAAAAGACAGTTTTTGCCTGATTAATTATGGCAGAAAATTGAGCAACGGTTTTGGGGCCTACCGATATGCCAACTGCGTTATCAGGAAATTCTGCAGCAGGAATAATGGATAGTGGTCCATCAATTGAATCATAAGCAACTTGATAATCAACGGGAAAAATACATTCGACGTTTAAATTTTCTGCTTGCAGAATTATTTTTTTGCACGTCTCAAGCATGTTGTCATCGACGAGAGATTTTCCTACCGGTTTTGACTGTGCTTTGAGAAATGTAAAACAGAGTGCAGGACACACAAGAATAGAATCAACTTTTTGTAACAAACTATGAATGAGTGGAATTTTATCTTTTATTTTTCCACCACCAACAATTGCAACAAATGGACGTTGTGGATTATCTTTGAGCGTGCTTAATGCACGCAGTTCTTTTTCCATTAAAAAACCAATGCTACGTCTGTTCTCGGGAAACTCATATGGCAATAAGGTGACAGAACAATCATCATTGTGCACTACACCAAATGCATCATTAACATAATAGTGTGCAGTGCTCGCAAGTTGTTTTGCAAAAAAAGGGTCTCCATTTTTTTCTCCGGGAAAAAAGCGGAGGTTTTCTAGTAACAAGATCTCTTTGGATACAACTGGGGTGCCGGCAATTTTTGTAAAATCTTCAACAAAATGTATGGTGTATCCGTGTTCTTTAAACCATGGAAGCAATATTTTTGTTGAAAGTTCGGCTTCCTTGTTCTTTGGCCGTCCAATATGAGTTGCTAAAACTATGCTACCCTGATGATTAAGAATAAAATCGATTGTGGGAAGTATACTTTGTAGGCGAAAATCATTCATGATTGTGCCGTCGGATAAGGGAACGTTGAGGTCGGCACGAACAAAAACGCGTTTATTAGCGATATTCCATGAGGCTAGTTTTGGGTAGATCATTGTTATCCTTCAAAGCGTAACACTTGAGAAATATTGATGGTGCGAATGCGTTGTATGGGTAACCATGTTGCAAATAAGCTAAATATAACAACAACGCAAAAAACGGCGCATATAATGTACCAATTCATAGCAACGGGTAGATGGGTAACGTAATATGTATCCGGCAATGTAATGAAAGGATATTGTTTTAGGATCCAACTTGCAAAAAGTGCTGTTACTAGACCAAAAAAAGAAGCAACACAGCTAATTGTCATGCCCATAATAAAAAAAATTGCACTGATTGAACGGTGGGACATTCCAATGGCTTTAAGTAGTGCAATGTCAGGTCGTTTTTGTGTGATTTGCATAAAAAGAAGTGAAATAATGTTCATGCTTGCAACAAGAAGAATGAGTGCAAGAATAAAAAATGAAACATATTTTTCAAGTTTTAAACTTGCAACAAGAGATGGGTATAAATCTTTCCATGAATAGACATCAAGTCCAAGTCGGTTGTGTAATTTTTGTATGACGCTATTTTCATCGCAATGTGGTGTAAGAGTAACATTCACTTGTTCAATTGCAATGTTGGGATACAATTCTTCCAAAAACGAAAGAGAACAATACACAACGCTGCTATCAAATTCGTCAATGCCTGTATCAAAAATGCCACTAACAACAGCTGGTTGCGAGTCAACAACAATTTTTCTGCCTTTTATTTGTTTATCACGCATAAAAAGTAGTTCTACTTTGTCACCGACTGTTATCTGATTGTTACGTGCTAATTGTTTACCAATGATAATGTGATTGTTCGTAAATAATTGAGAAAATTCGGTTGATGGCAATGTTTTTATTATTTTTTTTGATAAAGAATTGGTTAATTGTTCTGTTTCAGGATCAATTCCTTTAACCATTACTACCATTGGTGTGTCTTCTGATGAATCATCGGTGCGCAGTAGAACATGATGTGTTGCCATGGGAGAAAAAGCAGTAATTTCAGGAAATTCTTTTTTTAATACGGGAAAAAGAACATCTATATCAATACCGTCTTTGTATGATTGTATAATGATATTGGAATGAATGCTTTGCATTTTTTGATGTATTGCAACTTCAAAACCATTCATAATTGCAGTGATAAGGGCTAAAGAGAACGAACCAATAAAAATACCAGCAAAACAAATGATGGTCATAGTAGAGATGCTTTTCTGATATACGTGCGCCAATAGCATGCGTTGAGCTAAAAAAAATGCGGTCATGTTCATAGGTGTCCACCTTTGCTCTTGTAAAGAATCGTCGTTTTAATTAGGATAACTAGTAACATTAAAGGTTACAAATGAAAAGGGAAATATGAAAGTATTAATGAAAATTCATACGATATATATTGCAGTGGTTGCATTATTACTGCTGCCGAGTTGTGGAAGAATTGTTGACTGGGGAGAAAGGACTTTTGTTCAAGCACCATCGTTGCAAGCGAGTATTACACAAGCTCAAAAATATATACGTTCGGTAACCATGTATGATCAATTAACAACACGTGCTCGTTTTGATGCATTATGGTTATCAGATAATGTACGTATCAATTATGCTGATTTGTTCGCATTAAAATTTGGAAAAACTGAAGAGCAAAGAAAGATTTTTTTACGACGACAACTTGAAGAAAACAATCATTTTATAACCTTCTATGTATTGAGTTTGTATGAATATCCGCTTGGTGATGTACATAGTGAGTGGGCGTTGTTTTTAGAAATTGACGACAAGCATTATGCACCAATTGAAGTTAAGTCAGTAGAGCTCTCACCAGAATATATTCATATCTTTGGCAAAAAACATAACAGATTCAAGGTGCCTTATAGTGTAAAATTTGATGCCAAAGATATTAATGATCAATTTTTAATTACTCCTGATACGCAAAAAGTCACTCTTTATTGCAGATCTCTTAATTCTGAAGTTGCTTTTGTGTGGGATATTGCACAGTAAGAAGTTCCAGATTTTACTATACATACCCCTCTGCGCTCACCCTGAACATGTTGAAGGGTTTCTTCGAGCGCTCGAAGAAACCCTTCAACATGTTCAGGGTGAGCGCGGTGAGGAAATGATGGGATTAAAAAAATGGAGAGCTAATATGAAGATTGCCATTGGCGCTGATCATCGCGGATTTTTGCATAAAGAATTTATCAAAAAACATATGCCAACAATTGAATGGATAGATGTTGGCACGGAGAGTGAAGAGCGCACTGATTATCCTCTTTTTTCTGACAAAGTTGTTGATCTTATCGTTACATATGCTGTGGAATATGGTGTGTTAATCTGCGGCACTGGTGGTGGTATGGCAATCGCTGCAAATAGATATAAAAATATGTATGCAGTTGTTGCATGGAATAAAGAAGTTGCGCAGCGGTGTAAACAAGAAGATAATGCAAATATTTTAGTGCTGCCATCAGATTTTATTGCGTATGATGACAGTGTCACAATCGTTAATGCGTGGCTTGAGCAAGATTTTAAAGGTGGTCGTTATGCGGAGCGTATTGCAATGATTGGATGAGTAATACTGTTCAGTTCTCTCCGCGCTCATCCTGAACTTGTTGAAGGATAAGAGCGCTTGATCCTTCAACAAGTTCAGGATGAGCGCACAAGAAAAGTTCATACGGACGACCATGTGGTGAGTTATGCTATAATTTTGGTAAAAAGCAAGAGGCTCCTGGAATTTCCAGGAGCCTCTTGCTTTTGTCCATTCTGACATGTCCGCCGAAGCTTTAGCAAAGGAGGATGTGTTCAAGCTATTGCGTCTACAGGTGTTTCTTCTGAAGTTACTTCTGTTGATACTTCTTCTGCTAATTCTTTTGTCGTCTCTGAGGTTGTATCAGCTGTAGAGATTTCTGTTGTTATATTTTCAACTTTATTGATAATAACTTGTATTTCTTTATCATTCAAAATACATTTTGCTATGAGTTCATCAACAATAGCGGTTAATGCTTCTTGATGAGCTTTAAGAAGTTGCATAGCATTTTCATGACATTGCTTAAGCATAGTAAACGCTTTTGTTTTTAGTTCCTCACGAACATTTTTTGGTAAAGCTTCTTGTTTAAGTCCACCAAAAACAAGTTCTTCAATTATTTTATATGCACGATCTCGATCATTCCTGTGACACGTGAATCCACAAGGTCCAAGAAGCAATTCTTCAGCAGCAAAACCTGCAAGAAGAACAGTTGCCTCATTGAGAATTTCTGTTTCACTTTTTACATTGATGGTATCATGTGATTGTTTAGTGATGAATTTACCATATTCAATTTTTTGTTGTTTATCTTTTTCATCTTTTTGAGAATAATTTTCCCATATAGCTTCGTCTTTAACATTAACCATATGCGCATAGATAGTTACTTTATCGAGCTGCTCATGCGTTTCAAGATGCATTGCTGCAAGAGCTTTACCTGCAAAATGGGTTGCAGTGATGCGAATTTCATTTTCAGGTAATTCTTTACGGTTGAACATAAGAATATTGTGTATTTCAGTATCAATACTTTCCTCAAGCAACTCTTGTGTAAGTGAAACACTGTGCATCCATGAACGTGTCATTGCATTACGAACTACGCGTTTCAAGTCTTCAAATGTTTTGTTGTTTGTCTTGTTGGCAAGTGTTTCAATATTAAATTCCTTAATATTCAGCGCCATGTTGGTCAGTTCGCGGATAAGGAATTTTACACGGTATTTCTTTGAAGGATAGTCAAAGCGAATTTCTTTGCCAAAACGACCATTTTGACGAAGTGCGGAGTCTATATTTTCAGGTTTGTTTGTTGCTGCTATAACGATAACAATCTTAGATGGATCAGCATTCATAGAACTTTGCATTGCAGTTAAGAAATCGCTTAACAATTTATTGTTGCCAATGCGTTGTAGGCCGAGTAAATCAATTTCATCGATAAATATTACTGCAGGTGCATTTTCGTAGACTTCATCTAGAATTGCTTTGATACCATATTCGTTAATTAACGCAGCATTGATATTAAAGAACTTCATTTTGTTTGCTAAGCCACGTTTTTCCATCATCAGTTCTATTTCACCGCAAAGACATTCAACGCTGAACGTTTTACCGGTACGAGGAGGACCTGTGAGTAACCATCCTTTTTCTGGCGTTGCTTCAATACGCATTAATTGCTCAGGGTTATCGATATACTGAATAATTGAATAGAATGCTTCTTTTACTTCATCAAGGCCAACCATATCTTTAAAGCTGACTGTTGGTTTAAGTTGTACTAGCCCAGGTTTGAACGTATTGAGATATTCTCCACCACGAAGGAAGTTCCACACATCATCTCTTTTTCTGATCAATTTTTCGCGAATGCCGCCACCTTCACTCCATGTTTTGTAGAGTGAAGCGATGAAGAATGTTCCAGCTAATGCTCCAAGAGGATACGTTTGTGACATAAACTTTGTAATTGCATAATCAACTACGGCGAGCATGTTTGCATCGGTTGGTATTTTTTCAGAGAAAGATTCCGTTGGTCCAGTCCATTTATTTTTACTATCATTAGTACCACCTACAATATATGGTCGTCCTGTTCTATCATCTGCAAGAGGCCCACGATTATTTGCATGAAGTTTTTTAACAAAATCTCTGATCGGTGCAGGAATATCTGTGTTGTCTTGAAAAAGCTCCCCAAATCTCCATAGTGAATACAAACCAAACAATCCGATACCACCCGCATAACTTGCTATAGTAGGCACATTATATTTGTTTGCAGGCGTTACCACATAAGAGTCAAGTGTACGAGCTGCTTTGTTGTACCACGTGAGGCCTATGTTCTGAACTGTAGTATCAAGGGCCTTGAGTTTTATATTGGTTCTGTTAAGGCCTTTTGTGAGAGATGCTGGTTCAAGATGGCTTACATTATTTCTGCTTCGACCTTTATTTATATGTTTAAGGAAGCGATTCAGATTAAATGGCTTTGTATCTTTAAAATTATTGTTTATCTGGTTGGTTAAATACGGGATAAAGGCATTACAAAATTCTGAGATCACAAAAGCAACCTCTAAGTGTTGAATTGGATCTTTTAATGCGATTATTGTTGCTTGATTTTGCAATAAAGCATTGACGGTTGCTTTATTATCAGTCAGGACTGCCATTATTTTGGCAGGATTATCTGCAAGTTTATTGAAGCCCTTTTTTACCAAAAGAGCGATTTCTGTCAGTTTGTTTTCAATTTTTTGTAAAGAATTAAAGGCTTTGATTAAGGCATCTTCGGCAAATTCTGTAAGTTCTGCCATTTGTGTCTGTTCAGAGGCTGTTAGAGGAGTGTTATCTGTTTGATTTATTTCCGCTTGAATTGTTGATCCAAGAAAAAAGGCCAAAAGTAGCATCAATTGTGCAATATTTCTTTGTTTCATTTAAAGTATTACTCCCAGATTTAGACCATAATTTGTTTTCAAAACAGTTACTAATACTACAAAGTTAGCATATTTTTTTGGTTTTGGGAAATGGGGAAGGGGCAAAATGAAGCTTTATAGTCGTTTTTCTTTACGTTTTTCCCCAAAAATTGAAAATATTTATGGTGTTTTTAATTATAAAACATTGCAAATTGTAAATTTTTAATGATATGCTAAGGTAGAAAAAAGATTAGAAAATAGCGGTTTTTTAGAAGTAGGAGATAGCGATGTTTCCTCTTACAAGGGTTAAAAAGATGGTCATGAGAGTCATAAAAGGCCACTTAGGCATTTTTTTGTGCCTTCTACAGGTATCAGTTCTTTCAGGATATGTGCAAGAAAACACCTACGGGTACGTTGTTCCAGAGAAAACCAAAATGAGCGATGGGGTGGTTGTGGAGCATGTGGTTTTATATCCGCAAGAGGGACACGATTCTTTGGAAAAGATTACCCGTAATGGGATGTTAGCCCGTTGTGACAACGCAAAGGCCACAATTTTGATATGCCATGGGTTTATGTGCGATAAGTACGATGTTGGGATATTACGGAAAGTTTTTAAAAAAAGTCAGTTTAATGTAATGACTTTTGATTTTAGAGCGCATGGGCAGGATAGTCAGGGTCAATATTGTACTTTTGGCCGCGATGAAGCGTTAGATGTGATTGCGGCGGCAAAATTTTTGAGTAATCATCCAGATCTCCAGGGTGTACCGCTTATTGCTTATGGCTTTTCAATGGGTGCAGTTTCTGCAATAGAAGCGCAGGCTTTGTCTTTAGATTTATTCGATGCAATGATCTTGGATTGTCCGTTTGAATCAAGTGAAAAAGTAATCAAGAGTGGGCTTGAAGGGTTGAAGGGTTCAGTTTTTGGGTATGAGTTCGATTTGCCAGGTAAAGATTTTTTACAAAAATATGCATTTCACCCGTATGTTCAAGCATTAGTTAAGGCAGTATTAAAAACGGTTGCGCAGTTGGATGCGACTGGTGTGAATACAAATTTCTGTCCTTTGTACCCTGCCGAATCAGCCAAAAAGATTGTTGTGCCAGTATTTTTTATTCACTGTAAAAATGATCAGAAAGTTTCTGTTGAACAAGTTAAGCATGTATATGAAGGAGCTGCTGGATTTAAGCGTTTGTGGTTAACAAATGGCCGTCGTCATTATGATTCATTTTTTTATAATCCAGAGAAATACATAGAACAAGTACGAGAGTTTTGTAGTCAGGTAATTAATGATGATATTTCAGAAATGCCACAAGAGGGCATTATTGAAGACGATGAGGATGATGATCATTTATTTGCTTAATAAAAAAATTATTAATAAAGGGAGAAGGGATGAAAATTTATAATAAAAAAATAGTAAAAATAACGATGTTATGCGTGTTATTAGTTGGTGGTTTTTTGCAAGCAAAAGTAAGAGCGATTACTACTCGAAGAGATTTTGAGCAACGTTTATCAAAAGATGGTAAAGATGGCATGGTAGTAGTACTTTTTTATGAAAGTCAAAAAAGAAACGGTGATGCGCGTAACAGAAATAAAGGCTTGACGCGCATGTATGAAGATTTGAGTAATTATCAACCATACAACGATGCGGACGTTGTTTTTCTCAAAGTAAATACTGGTCGTAAAGAGTTGGCTGATCTTGCTTTGTTATATAGTGTCAAAACTGTGCCAACATTTATATTTTTTAACAGTGGTAAACGATGTGTTGATGATCAAGGATCGGCAATAGTATTGAATGGTTTTGTTTCACGCGTAGATTTACAGTCTTTTATTGATCAGTATTATGGTGCAGAAGTAAAAAGACGTGTTGCAGAAAAAGAAGACAGAAGAGATCAGCGTATGAAAGAAGAAGGTGAAAGTTGGAAACCGTACTTCTATCCGCGTGATATTTTTGTACGAGATTATGATACTGCCGAGTCGAAAAAAAATATGGAATAATTATACCAAAATTTAGATAGTTTAAAGGGGTTCGTATCTTTCGACAAGCTCAAGACGAACGGGATGAGAGAATCGAATCCCGTGAAGTACTGAGCGCACGTTTACTACTGAGCTTGACGAAGCATCAAGACGAACGGATAATAAATTTAAATACGATTAAAAGATATAAAAAATATTCAATTCCCGTTCGTCCTGAGCCTGTCGAAGGATACGAACTCAAAAAAAAGATAACAAAAAACGGTTCTGCTTTTAAGCAGGACCGTTTTTTGTTACTATTATTAGCACTATTTAACTATTTCACGGAGTAAAATGTATGGTAAATGTTTCGCTTGCCACTAAAGATTTATTGTCTCAAAATGTTGATTGTTATGCTTTTATTGTTGAGAAAGATTTTGATATTACATATTTAAGTAATACCTTAAAAGATGTATCACCGGATTTTGCGGCTATTGTAAAACAGCGTAAGTTTGTCGGCAATTTGCAAGAAACTATTGCTGTTCCTGTAATACTAGATGGTCGAGTTGCTTTTTGTATTGTTGTTGGTATTGGTGGGAAAGAATCAAAAAGTGTGAGTGCTATTGAGCGTTATCGTCGAGCATTAGGTCAATTGGTAAAAGAAGTGCGTGCATGTAAAGGGGCTTCTGTTGCTTTACAGGTGCTAGCGAAGTTGGGTATCAATGCATCTGCATTTTATATGGCTGAGCAAACTGTTATAGCATTGCAAATGGCACAGTATCATTTTGATGATTATCTTACTGATAAAAAATCCAAAGAAAACAAATTGGCAGAGGTTATCCTTGTTGCCGATGAACAACATGAAAAAGAAGCTGAGCGTGGTATAAAAGACGGAAATATTATTGCCAAAGCAGTTAACCAGGCGCGTCATTGGGTTGACACTCCGCCATCAAACTTAACACCACAGCATATGGTAGAAGAAGCTCAAAAAGTTGCAAAACGCAATGATCTTAAGTTCACTGCATTCCATGAACAAGAAGTTATAAAAATGGGCATGGGTGGGTTAGCCGCTGTTTCGAAGGGTTCTGAAATTGATTGTGCATTAATTATTCTTGAATATAAAGCAAAATCACCGAACGTGCCCACACTTTGTTTTGTTGGAAAAGGAATTACTTTTGATTCTGGTGGATTAAGTTTAAAACCAGCAGATTACATGGAAACAATGAAAGAAGACATGTCTGGTGCAGCAGCAGTTATTTCTGCGATTGATGCGCTTGCACAGTTGCAACCAGACGTGAATATTGTTTCTATTGCACCAACCTCAGAAAATTTACCAAGTGGTCGTGCTACAAAACCCGGTGATATTGTAACGTTTTATAATGGTAAAACAGCAGAAATTAAAAATACGGATGCAGAAGGGCGCTTAATTCTAGCTGATGCTCTTTCATATGCGGTGAAACATTATAAGCCAGATGTAATTGTTGATTTAGCAACATTAACAGGTGCATGTTCGCGCGCGCTCGGGCCATTCTATAGTGGATTATTTAGCGAGCATCCAGAATTGGTTGAACGTTTGCATAAAGCAGGCAACCTTTCTGGGGAGCTTTTATGGCAGTTGCCAATGGGCGATGATTATAAAAAAGCGATTACTTCAACAGTAGCCGATATTTGTAATATTGGTAGTAAGCAAATACCAGCGGGAGCAACAACTGCAGCACATTTCTTACAATATTTTGTTGATGATGTTGCATGGGCACATATTGATATTGCAGGTACGGCATTTGATGTACCAAATATTTCGTACTATCGTCCTGGAGGAACGGGTGTTGGTGTTAGGTTGTTGGTTGAATTAGCAATGAACTGGAAGAAGTAAGAATTACATATTAAAGGCACCAAATACAAAAAGAGCCCCTGAAAACTCAGGGGCTCTTTTTGTATTTTGATTAAGAGCCTATCCCTAAACTATAAATTTACTTAAATTATTTCCCGCGCTCATCCTGAACTTGTTGAAGGATCAAGCGCTTTATTCTTCAACAGGTTCAGAATGAGCGCTTGGGAAGAGTTTAGGGATAGGCTCTAATTGAAAAGCAACAAAAGACACATCGTATGTCGCATAAGGTATGTTGTTTTGTTAAAAGACAAAAGAGCAATAAGCAAAATTCTTGTTTAATTTTTGTTTTAATTGCTATTATAATAATGTGATATGTTTTTATGTGTAATAAGGATTTTTTATGAAATCATATAACTGTTTTTTTATAAAATTATTTGTAGTTTATGTATTATTTTCCATACCGGTTCTTTTGGGTATGTATACCCCTGAAGCATTTAAAATGAGGCAGCAATATGGCTTAATGAGAAGACGACAACCATTATTGGCTCTAGGACCTTCAACTTCTATGCAAAAACAAACTCATTTGGTTCCAGCAGATACACAGTCAATGCAAGAGCTTGGTTTATGTCCATTGTTTGTTAAACAAGAGAGTTTTCAGATGGATCCTGCTTTGGTACAAGACATGATTCAGGATTTACAAAAACAAGGATTGAGTGAGGCTGATATTCAGCAGCAACTTGCAGGATTAAGTGCTGCTCCTGGTCCTAAATATCATATTTTCAAGCCGAGTAAAGTGGATGCACTGTTCGAAGAAAAATCTGTTAGTATAGATGCGCCATGCGTCGTTCCTTTAGGCATGTTTGAACATTGGAACAGAAATTTATTGCAGCTTAAAAGCCTTGATCAATTTGAACTCGCAGAGAAAACATCATTATCTCCAGCGCTTTGTGCAGGGCATGCGTTAAATAACGCATGCCTTATCAGAGATTATGCTGAAACTGGTGAAGTTAAGTATCTTTCGTATTTGCACAATATTAATGATGCTGCAAATTTTCTTCTCAATCTAAAGATTGATGATTGGATTAATGTTGAAGTGGTAAAAGCAAATTTAGAAGCAATGAGTAAAGATTTTACTATTGATATTTCTAATATCTCCGCAGTGAGTGCTGTTGCCTTATTTGATTCAAATCTTGATAAAATTCCTGAATTTGCATTGTTTAGTGCAGATGAATTTAAATATGTTCAAAATCTTAAGCAAAAATTACGTGAAGATTTTAAGAAAGATTATTTTACTTACGTCATTATTATCGGCAATGAAGAGGTGGCAGAGTCGCACGGGCATTATTTTGCGTTTGCCATTATCAAAGTACTTAATGAAATACAGTACGTAGTGTTGGATACGTTGCCCAATGTGTATCATTTGCAAGAAGGATCTCACCAAAGAAATCGCCTCATGTATCTAATACAAAACATTGAACAAGGATATTCAGATATTAATCTTGCAAATATTCGTGCGTATATGTTGCGACTGCATGGTGCATTTAATTAATTACTCAACAGCAGCAGTAAAGTTCTGAGTAAATAGATCTTCTTCAATTTCTAATTCAGCAGCATGAATACGCTTCCATTCACCAAGTGAAATAGGGAAATGTGGTAGTGCCAGTTTGAGCAATGTTTGTGCATACATTCTTATTTCGTACTGCGCTCCTGCGTGCAAGCGTAATTTTAAAAAATGCATGAGCGAATGTAAATTACACGTGAAAATAAATTCCGTGTACGTGCACAATGGCAACACGCTCCGCGCAATTTCTCTGCCTACACCATTTTCAAGTAAATATTCGTATGCTTGTACACTTTGTGCAATTGATTCTTTAAATTTTTGTGTAAACTCTGCGTTATCAAATGAACCAATAGAAGCTTGTTTATTTTTAAGATCTTGTGATCGCCATTTTGGTGGTACATAAAATTCAAGAGATGCTTTTACATAGCGGTAACTAATTTCATTATAGGAATTCATACGATGGCGCATCCACTGGCGAGCAACAAAGATTGGTGCTTTAATACGGAAAGAAAATTGATTATGTTCAAATGGACTTGTGTGATTATGTTCCATAAGAAAACCAATCAATTTTTTATCACGATCAGTTACTTCTGTTGATGTTTTACCATAAGAAACACGCGCGGCATTGACAACATCAAGGTCAGATCCTGACACACGTACAAGTTCAACTGAGCTGATGCCATCTCCAAGTGGATCTATATTGTTTTCTGGCACAAAGTATGCTGTTGTAGTATCAATTTTTAATGAATGGTTTTCCATTTTGTTGCCTTATTCAAAGGATTAAAAGAGGCTTTAATTTTTACTTTCACGAACCATGTTTATAATAACACCGATCATAAAAAGATAACAGACCAGAGACGTGTTTCCATAACTGATAAACGGCATTCCAACACCCTTTGTTGGAGCTAATCCTGTTGCAACAGCCATATTCATAACAGTTTGTAAATGGATAAGAATCATAAAGCCAAGTACAACTAATGTATTAAAAGTACTCGTTAATTGATGTGCAATACGAATGCCAAAATATAAAAGCAAAATGAACAATGTGATTAAAAACATGCATCCAATTAATCCTGTTTCTTCGGCAATAATTGAGAATATAAAATCGGTATGTTGCATGGGAAGATAAAAAAACTTTTGTCGTGAGTGCGCAATTCCCGTACCTAACCAGTTACCAGAACCAATTGCTATCAAAGATTGAATAATTTGAAAACCACTTCCTTTAGGATCTTGCCAAGGATTTAAGAATGTTAATACACGTTGCAATCGATAAGGGCGAAAAAGGATGAGTAAAGCTGCACTTGCAGCAAGGCCAATAAGTGTGACTATGATGTGCTTGATTTGTGCGTGTGCGCAAAAGAATAAAATAATGGTGGTCAATAGTAGTGTGATGGTCATACCAAAATCGGGTTGTTTGAGAAGGGCGATGCACATAAGGCTGATAAGCGTACAAAAAGGAATAAATTGTTTGAGTGCAATGCTTCCCTTTTGTGTTTTTTTTTCAAGAAAATAAGCGACGTAAAACAGTAATGTTATTTTAAGTAATTCACTAGGCTGAAATGAAAAACCAGCAAAAGAAAGCCATCTGCTTGATCCATGAATGGTGCGAGAAAATGTTGGCAGTAATGTCATAATAACAAGACCAAGTGAGCCTAAAAACAAAAGAGGTGCAGTGCGCCTGATAAAATTGAGTGGTGATGCGCGGCCAATGCAGAGTGCAAAAAACCCAAGACCAAGTCCTGCAAGCTGACGTTTTACAAAAAAGACTGATGAACCAAATGTTTCAAGCGCGTAGACAGAACTTGATGAATATACAAAAAGGCATCCAATAAGAATAAGCGTTGCAATTATGGTAAGAAATACATTGAGGTCTGAGTAGAGGGGTAGTTTTTTTGAAATCATACAAATAAACTTTCTAAGTTAAAATCTTTTGCGCTCTGATCCTTCAACAAGTTCAGGATGAGCGCGTGGAGAGGTAATTTTTTTCCATGTACGATTTAATCAATTCTTTAAAATGCTTTCCTCGTTGTTCATAATTTTCATATAGATCGTAACTACTTCCTGCAGGAGATAGCAATACACAATCTCCAGATTGTATTCTATCAATACAATTTTTAATAGCAGAATCAAGATTGGCATAATGTGTTGAGGGAATTGCATTGTCAAAGCACATGCTGTACAGCATATCAGCTTCTTTACCAAAACAATAAATATGCTTCACTTGATTTTTTAACTGTGCAATAAGTGGCGCACGATCAACTCCTTTGCTCAATCCACCCAAAAAAAGGTGAAGAGGGCGATTTTTTAATTTTTCAACAGCGGCAAGGGTTGATGCTGTTGTGGTAGCTTTAGAATCATTATAAAAATCAACGTTATGTATGGTGCCACTGTATTCGACGCGATGTTCGGGTAGATTTATTGTTGTTGCTACTGTTTCTAGTGTGTTGGAGCTAATTTTTAATAAATCGCACACGCTTACAATAAGAAGCATATTATCGATAAAAGAAAGATGTAATAGGTTTGGTGTGAGTAGCATAAGAGGTGTGTGTATGCCATGTGCATAACGCACTACCATGTTGGATTTAATATAATAAAGTTGTTCATTATCTTTTAAACTAAGTAACTGATCGTTTCCTGGAATGGTTATTGTAAAATATGCTCGTATGTGATGTATGGGTACAGCAGGAATTTTCTCACGTAACGTAAATGGAATGAGAGACAAGCTATTATTCTTCTGATGTTTTACAATATTATATTTTGCCGAAAAATATTCAGCTTCCGATGGGTGATAATCAAGATGGTTTGGATAAAAATTTGTCCAGATAGAAAGCGTTGGTGCAAAGTTTGTGCAATGCATCAGTTGAAAGCTAGAGGCTTCCAGCAACGTATAATCAACATTATTTTGCTGTGCAATTAAGTCAAAGATTGGTGTTCCAATGTTTCCGCCTACAGCAACGGGAATTGATAGTTCCTTAAAAAGTTGCGCAAGAATATGAGTAACTGAAGTTTTACCAATGCTGCCGGTAATGGCAATAATTGGCTTGTTACATTGCTGATAGAAAAAATCTAATTCATGTACCCATTTTGCACTATGCGTCGCGTAACACAGGGGGCTTATGTTAATCCCAGGAGAAGGAATAATGAAATCACAAGAATTAAAAAATGTTTCTTGTTCATGTTCGTTGTACCAGGTTATATTTTTTTCTTGCACATATTCTTGTTCTTGTGCTGTTGGGACGCGTTTATCCATCACACTTAAACAATATCCTTGTTCGTGCAAATAGTGTGCAGCAGATCTGCCAACTTTGCCAAAACCCCAAATGCCAAGATGTGCATTTTTATGCGGTATATTCATAGTTGTGTACTTTCAGAATTAGTTTTTATTATTATGCATTATATCAAATTTATTCATGTTTTTTATTGCTGATGCAAAAAAGACAAAAAAGTTGCAATTATTAGTAGTTCCTGGTGATCCTTGTGGTTCAGTAGCAGCACTTGTTAAAATTAAATTTGATAAAGAAATCAAATACAAAAATTAAGTTAATTATCATATAAAACGTACGTGCTAATAATGTTCTAAAAAAACTGTTAGCACGTAGTTTTTTTTGTTATTATTATTTGTATAAAAAAAAGGAAATGTATGAAGACTTTGTATGAAAGTTTTAATATGGATGAATTGATTCATCCTTTTATTGCAGCACAAGACATTTCTCTTAATTCTCGTACTACCTACATTAATGCATTGGTACAGTTTGCACGTTGGTGTAAAGAAAAACAGATTGTCTATCCAAAGCACGAAACAGTTTTATCGTACAAATTTTGGCTTGATTCAAAACAGCTCAGTTCATATACAAAAGCAGTGTACATTGTAGTGATTAAGCGATTTTTTTTATGGGCAGATGAGTCAGGATTATATGAGAATATTTCACGCAAGGTAAAAGGGATTAAACGTTATTCAAAAAGTCACCAGAAAGAATCACTTTCTATTGATTCACTCAAAAAATTATTATCATCAATTAATTGTTCTGATATACGTGGTAAGCGTGATTTTGCGTTGATTAATATTTTGGTGCGTACGGGACTTCGACTTAAAGAAATTGCATCAGCAACGCTAGAAGATATGTATGAACAACGTGGAGAAATGTTATTGTGGATACACGGAAAAGGGCGATCTAGTAAAGATGAATTTGTTTTATTAACACCACAAACATTAACATCGTTACATGATTATTTACAAGTGCGTGTCATCAAAAATGAAAAAGAACCATTATTTGTTTCATTAAGTGATCGTAATTATGGAAAAAAGTTAACCATATTCTCACTCTCTCGTATCATTAAACGTCGATTGCGTGCAGCAGGGTTTGATAGTAAGCGAATCACTGCGCATAGTTTGCGTCACACATTTGGTGTACTTTCTATGCAGGCAGGAGCTTCACTGTATGAAGTACAGCTCGCCATGCGTCACACAGCACCAACAACAACACAATTGTATTTAGGTGATATTGAACGGATTAAGCGATTAGAAGCATCTCCCGAAAGAAAAATGAGCAATTTATTGGATGTTTAATCTGCTACGACTCATTTCAGATCGTTCTAAAGGGTTAAAAATATAGCGACAATCTTTCAATTGATCGTTCTCTTGAGATAACGCAAAAATATCAGTCTTGTCTTTTGGGGAAAAGGGAAAGTTTGCTAAAAATTTCTTGCGGAGGTTTGTATAAGGAGATTCTTCTTTGGGCACAGAATGTTCAATATAGGTTGTTGCATAGGATTCACCTTTATTGTACAGATCAATTTTTGCCGTATTATATACATCAATATGATGTTTCAATGCATTTGTTATCTTGTTTCTTTCTTGCCAATTTACCGTTTTGCTCCACACATTGAAAAACCACAAATTTTTTCTTTCTTCATTAAGTTTCAGTAAAGATTGATGAAGCGTATCAATTTCTGATGAAACACTTTCTGATGAAACACTTTCTGATGAAATATTATTCAATCCGTTTGTTAATGTATGTTCTTGATACTTACAACAACAGTCTTGTTCTAATCTTTTGTGTTCTTTAATCATGTTCTGTAACAATAACTTATGCTTTTCATTAATTTTTGGTCGAGCGTCCACAGAATCTATTGGTTGTTTTCCTTTGTTATCACGATTGATCTCTAATAGGAAACTTTTGATGTCACCTGTCTGTTTGGTAATAAGAACTTGTGGTTGCGGATTTGTCGTCTGAGGAATGATATTTGTTGGTGGTTGATACCAAGGCGATAATGAACTAACAAATAACTTTGCGACCTCAACCGTAGTAGTAGCAGTGTTTTTTATGCCATTAACGAATTCTTTTTTATCGAATGATGCAACACGATTGAATGCCTGTGATGTAATCGATGTAATATTAGCTAATGTCCATAAAGCTTCTTTTTTTGTTTCATTTTGCTGTAATTTCATATCTTTTATATTGTCATTTGCAGCATGTTCATAAACAAAGGAAAAGTGTTGATTTTCCCTCTGTAGCATTGCTCTTGACTGGCAGTGTGACCTGTGTAAACATTCTAGTAATTCTATACAAAAATATTTTTGTAGGTTGTTGCAGTAATCAACAAAAGGCCGCTTTTCTTTAGAGTTACAAAGGAAATCAATTGTGGCGTTGACTCTTGGGTCTTTTAAAAAATTATGAATATTTGCGGCATTAATAATTTTGCGTTCATGTAATGTTCTAATGCTACAAAAAATAGTATCATTTTTTATAGCATCATATCTGCGTGGCCCAATTAATCTTTTTACCATTTCGTTATAATTGTTTAAAATCCAGCAACATAAACGCTCTAAAAAGGGGACCGAAGATAGTATTTTTGCAATGCGTGAGATGGTAGCAATAGTTTTCTTTGGCGATTTTGATGGTTCTGGTGTAATGTTTAATTTTTTTTCTATATCTTTTTTTTCGCTCAAAAGAATTTCTATTTTTTGATGAGGTGCGCTGAGAATATCATTGAAAATGAAGTTGCTTGCTGTAGATACCATTCCTTTTGGTCTACCATACATTGGGCGATTGGATGTAGATATAAAATTTGAAAAAGTTGATTCGTATTGTGCTATAATGTTCGACAGGCCAGTTTGAAATTCAAGTGGTGTGTTTGTAGGAGAATAAAGCTTGTCAAGTTGATTGCGAATACCAGATAAGGGCAATATAACCAAATTGACAATATCATTCATTATATTCAAGGATAACTGAGGTATTATATATTTTATGATTATATTTTTTGTCTTATCGGGACTATGTTTTGCTATGGTTTCAAAAATACTGACCAATCGCTTTTTTTGAAGCTGAGTACAATTTTTAATTACCCGTTCTAACTCATTTATATAACCATGACATTTATTAATTTCTTGCCTTGCTGTGCGTAAGCTTTCAGGAGAATCTTTTATGAGCAAAGATGCATTCAAAAAACATCGATTAATTTTATGTGTATAACTTACAATAGGGTATACATAATCATCATATGCAGACGTGTTTTCCACGCCCATCATATTATTAATCAAAAAAAATAGATTTAGAAAGAATAAATGGAGTATTTTGTGTTTTAGCATAGATTCTTCATTTTTTAATATAATTTTCCTAATAGTCATAAGTTTAGCAATAATTATAAAAATAGCAAGTTATACTAAAAGAAGATACATTTAGTGTACTTTACATATGAAGTGCAACTTGACATGCGTCATACTGCGCCAACAACACAATTGTATTTAGGTGATATTGAACGGATTAAGCGATTAGAAGCTTATCCTGAGAGAAAAATGAATAATTTATTGGATCTATAATAATCTGCTAGATCGGACCCTTTTGACAAAACCCTGCAATTATTGCATAATAGAAAATAGATGTAGTTTAAACCAAAAAATGGGGTTTTTTTTATGAAGAATAGTAATGTAAAAATAGCACTGATAGCAGTTTTATTGGGTAGTATGCCTTCAATGAACGCTATGGGACGATTGATTGTAAAAGGTTTGCATAAACCTATTACAAACGCATCATCTTTCTGGTTTACAGGAAAAAGTGCTTGCAAGTTTACAAGATCAGGCAAGAAACGGTATAATTCCTTCACGTGAAGATCTTGCTAAGTTTGATAGTTATGCCTTATCGAATTACTATGGCATCCTTAATTTGCCGGATAAGTATGGTCATACGCTTTTAAATTATGTAGTTAAAAGTCCTGATTCTTTTGAGCGCAGAAAATTTCTCAAACTTCTTGATTATCGAGGTGCACAGCTAACCGCTCATGACAAATACCACATGGGACCACAAGCATTATTCAGGGCGCTTCTTAATCTACCGCTTGAGGCGTCAGCAAAAACTACAGTAAAGGTTTTTCGTACTTTCGTAACAAAGAATACAGAAGATAAATTACAACATAGAGCTTCTTCATTTAAAATGTCGGGGCAGCAAGTAGAAGAACGACATAACAAGGTTGCAGAAGTCAAAAAAACTTTTGGGGTTATTAAAGATGATTTATTAACTGCACGTCAAAAAGAACAAGTACAGGCGCAAAAAGATAAACAGATGCCTGCATATTAACTATTCTTGGATCTTTTTTGTTATTAAAAAAAACTATCAGAAATATATTTTGTGTGCATGAAGTAATTTTGCATCAATACCTATACATTTTTAGAAAAATATACTTGACGTGTTGTTTGTTGGCAAGCGTTAAAAACGTTCGTTAAAATCGATGGTAGAAATTGTTATTTTCCCGTCAGTTTTTTATAAAAACTATCTTTTTTCAGTGTGTGCCAAAAAATTTAAGTTTCTTAACATAGAAAAGTCCTTTTTATAAGGATTTGTTGTGAAATGGGTTGAAAGAGGATAAGCTCTTGTCTAAATTACAAATGACTTACATATTTGGGGGGCATCATGAACTTGCGTTGCTACAAAAAAGGGATTGTTTTGGCAGTTGTGTTTTTTGGTCATGTCATATTTGGAATGGATGAGAAACCACAATATAAACTATGGGGGAAATCTTCTGAACTGGATATGATTGTGCAACTACCCTTAGAGTTACAAAAAGTAATCATAGAAGAATATGAAAAAAAAGTCAGAAAGATATTTTACTTAAAAACTGTTTTTGACTGTAATTCTTCGGTTAATTCAGTAGCATTTTCACCGGATAATAAGTTATTAGCAACAGGATGTAATGATAATAAAGCACGGATTTTTAATGGAGCAACACAAGAGTGCATTGCAGTATTAAAGCATGATGATTGGGTCAGGTCAGTAGCATTTTCACCGGATAATAAGTTATTAGCAACAGGATGTGGTGATAAGAAAGTACGGATTTTTAATGGAGCAACACAAGAGTGCATTGCAGTATTAGATCATGGTCGTTATGTCTATTCAGTAGCATTTTCACCAGACAGTAAGTTATTAGCAACAGGATGTAATGATAAGAAAGCACGGATTTTTAATGGAGCAACACAAGAGTGCATTGCAGTATTAAATCATGATGATTGTGTCAATTCAGTAGCATT
>DATEAY010000065.1 GCA_035288105.1 Candidatus Babeliales bacterium | reverse complement strand
TGTTATGCAACAATTTGATATAGAACTACCTAAACAAGCCGATAGTTCATCACGCAAAAATCGTATGCGTAAACCGAACGCTACAAAGAAAAAAGCAAAAAAAGCACATACCTATCTTGAAATGGAGTACGAACAACTTGTTGCCGCAAAAAACATACAAAAAGAAAAAGGTAATATCTCTGCCACAATAAAATACCTTGAACAACTTTTAAAAATGTGCACCGATATTACTCTACTAGCCGACCACCTTTTAGAACTTGCTGATGTTTTTTTTATCGATAGTCAATTTCAAAAATCCGCACTGATATATAACCAATACTGCGCACTTTATCCTGGTAGCGAAAAACAAGAATATGCGCTGTATCGATCCACAGTAAGTTCATTTGCATGCGTACTTCCAATTGATCGTGATCAAACAAGAACAGAAGAAACACTCGCTTTAACAGAACTATTTTTAAAACAAGATCATTTTAAGCTTTATAAAAAAGAAGTTCTGCAAGTACAAACACAGTGCTATGAACAATTGGCTGCAAGCGAATGTAATATATGCACCTTTTATTTAAATAAAGGCAGTTTAAAAGCCGCTGAAAAACGTCTTGCTAAAATACGATCCTCTTGGCTACCTAAATTACCAACACTCGAACCAGAAATTATTGCTCTGGAAGCACAGATTGCTGAAAAAAAAGAAATGGCAGAATTGTTAAACATCCAAAATATTGAGCTAGCCCAAAAAAAAATTGAAAAAAATAAAGAACTTGCTCATAACAAAAAAACTAAACACATGGCAGAACGGTTTTAACATGGGTTCGTATCCTTCGACAAGCTCAGGACGAACGGGATTGGAACAATCTCGCGCGGTACTGAGCGCAGCGTTTACTGCTGAGCCTGACGAAGCATCAGGACGAACGGGATGAGAAAATCGAATTTCGTGAAGTACTGAGCGCAGTTTTTACTACTGGACGAAGTACCAGCACGAACAGTGAAAAAATAATCGGGTTAATTTTAGATTCCGTTCATCCTGAGCCTGTCGAAGGAAACGAACTCCAAAATTCATAATTTTGGCAAAAAATAAGGATTTCATGAACTATCGCATAACAAAAGGTAAAGAAGGTGAGCTCCTTGTTGCGCAACACCTTCAAAAAGAAGGTTACACAGTTATCACCCACAATTATCGCAAACGTTTTGGAGAAATTGATCTTATTGTACAAAAAGATGACACCATTGCATTTGTTGAAGTTAAATGGCGACACAATCCCCTTGTTGATCCAGCAGAACTCATCGGTCCATCAAAACAAAAAAAGATTATCGCTATTGCTAAAGAATTTTTATCAAAGCATACTAATTTGGACGTTGTGTGCCGCTTTGATGTGGCACTAATAGAAGAAAATAATAACTCCATAAACTTGCTGTATATACCAAATGCATTTACAACTTTCGACTGAATTTATTAAACGTCTTATTACCGGTATTGCCTTAGGAATAGGATTCTGGGGAATATATTTTTACTTGCCGCCTTTATTCTTTTCTCTTATTTTAGCACTTATTTTATTGCTTATTATTGTATGTGAATGGACTCGATTTTTCCCCGTAAATACCGCCATTTTCTGGCTTTTGCTCCCTCCCTACCTTATTTTACCGTTTACTTTATTAATCAAGCTCAATCACAGCCCTCTCTACCATGAACTGCTTTTAATACTTTTTATCCTAGTTTTCAGCTTTGATACGGGAAGTTACATTACCGGAACTCTGCTTGGAAAACACCATATTTGTCGATCAATCAGTCCCAAAAAGACATGGGAAGGCATGCTGGGCGGATATATATTTGCCTGCCTTGGATTCATCCTCATTATTTTTGAACGTGGATACAACACTCCCTGGTGGCTCATTGGTATTTTTACCCTCATAGTCTGCATTTTGTCGCTACTGGGCGATCTTTTTGAATCATGGCTCAAACGCCGCGCACATCTGAAAGATTCTGGAAATCTTCTGCCAGGACATGGTGGATTTTTGGATAGATTCGACGGAATTCTCTTTGCCGTATTCTTTTTCTATTTCTGCAAAGATTACCTCATTACCCTTCTGATAAAAAATTGATGAATAGATCGATCCAATCGCATAAAGCAACAATGTAATTTATCCGATTTTCAAATTCTTTTTATCGTTTAAAAAAAATATTTGTCGCTTTATTGACAATTTGAACTCGTTTACTTTATCCTGAGATTAGTGAGTCTAATAGGGTCTAGGCTACGTACATGCAACCTAGCGTATTAAACTTAAAAAAAGAAAAGTGTATAATAGTTCAAAAAAGGAGTTTTTCTATGAAGAAAATAGTAAGTACAACGCTTGCGGCAATTGCATTGTCAGTTGCAATGGTAAGCACAGTCGATGCTCGAGTTGAGGGAAAAACAACAGCAAAAAAAAGCATGACACGCGATATGAACGCAGTTACTAAAGATTTGGTAGATCCTCAAACACCAAACGATGCCAAAAAAGGTGCTGCTGCTGAATTACTAGCAATACTCAATGAAAATCCTAATGAATTGGAATTAGCACAGCTTTATATTCAACGCAAACAAAAAATGAATGAAATAATGGCTAAAAAAGATGAAATAGCTGCTATGAAGGTTGGCTGGTTTGATTTTGGTAACGTTGAATACAAAAAAGCTAAAGATGAACTCGGAATACTTAGCACTGAATTAAAAGAAATTAGCAGCAAAATAAGCGCCCAAGAAAAAGTTGTAGGTCGCGAAACAAGTAACGCTGTAAGATATGCTGTTGGCGGTTTAGTAGTTGCTATGGGGATTGTAGCAGTGGACTATGCTACTGGTAGCAATGTTCGTACATTCATTGAAAGTCAAGCTGGTAAAGCATGGGCAGCAACTGAGCCAGCCAGACAAAAAGTAAGAGCACTTGGTGCGAGAGTTAGCGCAAAAGCTGGTGAAACATATAGAAGATATGCTCCTGCACGTTTAGGCGGTACACCTACAGTTGTTGAACAAGACTATGACTTAACTGTTCAACCAAACTAAATACTTTAGACAATACAAATAAGGGTGGCATTTAATCATGCCGCCCTTTTCTATTATCCATCCCTCTATCCTCACTCTTTCTCTTTTCACAACACAGACCATCAGTATAATTCCATTCTCCTTTTACTTATTCATCCAATTTATTGACAAACTGAAATCAATTTGTTTATCATGAAAATAGTACAATAACATTTGTTGTGCATACAT
>DATEAY010000064.1 GCA_035288105.1 Candidatus Babeliales bacterium | reverse complement strand
CTTTAGTTGGCACCCCTAGGGGGTGCTACAAGCCGTCAAGCTCCCCGCTCGACGGGGACGTTATGACTTATCTAGATGCATGTTAATTTTTGTTCGTGAAAATAATTAATTTTATAAACGGGAGAGAATTAATGAAAATGCATTTATTATTGGCATCACTGTGTGTGGTTTGTTCAACGGGATCTGTAATGAGTATGGACCAACAACAAAAGCCGGTTAAAAAGGAAGCGAAGATGGAACGTCATTTGTTGTTTATACTCAACAAGGATCGTCAGATAACAGAATACGGATCAAGAAACATGGAATTTTTGGTGCCACCAAAAGAATTTTTAGGAAAAGTAATAACTGATGCTGTGCCGTTAAGTGATGGTGATAAAAAAGCAATGACTAAGGGCCTGGCAAGTGCGCGTAAGCACAATGCAACAAGAAGAGTTCCCTATGCATTGCAAGATATAAAATTTGTGGCAGCAATTAAATATCAAAAAGATAAAGATTCTTTCTCTGTAAAAGTAAGAGAATCTGAAGCGAAAAGTTAATAGCACATTACTATATATAAAAACCGGGAGAAATCCCGGTTTTTTGTTTCCTTATTTCAATTTATGGGTCTATATTGAAATAAGAGTCTAAAAAGGCTATTCTTATTTCAATCAGTGCCTTCAAAAAAATACTCTTTAAAAACGGAAATAATAGTGATAAAAAGAATAAAGGGAACCTATACAACGGTTGGTTCTATAAACTATTTTATCCCTTACCCTCTACCTCCGCACAATCAATCTTTCGTGATGGATAAAGAAATAATACATCTTTATGGTGCTACAATGTGGCAGCTGGGGCAATTAAATGGAATAACAAAGCGATTGCCAAATGAAAAACAATTTATCAAGACATATGTGATTGAAGATGTTCTTTTACCGTTTTCTATTGAAGAAATTCATAACAAATATTATATACATTTAGACAGCGTAAGAACGCAGGGTGATTTTGAAGAATGGATTAAATGTTACCTTACTGCTATAGAACAAAGTAGTTCCGATGCATATAAAAGAGTTAAGGATATAGAGATTTTAGAACAGGAAATTAAGCACACTATTACATCACATGAGTCATTTAGCAAAATACAAGAAACTGCCAATCAGGCGTTAGTCGTTTTATTTGAATATCCGGTTATAACTGCTACGGAATTAAGTGAGCATATTAACAAAAGTTACAACACTGCGAATAATATTATTACACAATTTGTTAATGTTGGCATTTTAGTGCCACATAAATCAGAGCAACAACGCAACAAACGGTATGTTTTTGAAATCTACCTAAAGGTGTTGGAAAACGAATATTAAGCAATAAATTGAAAAACCAGACAGGTTATATATGAAATTTAATGAGCAAAAAACCCTTTTTCTTATCGATGGTTCTTCTTTTTTATACCGTGCATATTATGGTCTTAAGCCATTACACACGCCATCTGGTATGCCAGTACAAGCCGTATTTAGTTTTTGTCGCATGATCAAAAAAATGATTGATCTATACGGTCCGCAGTATGTTGCTCTGGTGTGGGATAGTAAGGGCAAAACTACGCGTCATCAAATATTCCCTGATTATAAAGCAACGCGCCAAGCGCCACCGAGTGATCTTTTTGAACAAAAAGAATACATCATCCAATTCGCCGATGCAATCGGCCTCAAGCAAGTGCAACAAGTTGGGATTGAAGCAGATGATTTAATGTATGCACTTGCCAAAGATTGGCTTGATAGCGCAGATAAAGGCGTTGTTTTTGTAACGCTTGATAAAGATATGGGTCAAGCGCTTACGCTCGGTGAACATATTTACTTGCTTGATGCATTCAAAGATGAATTTTCTGACCGTGCTGCGGTCGAAAAAAAGATGGGTTTTTCTGCAGAAAAAATGCCCTTTTATTTTGCGCTACTTGGCGATTCGTCTGATAATATTCCTGGGGTTCGCGGCATTGGTAAAACAACGGCAGTTGCCTTGGTAAACCAGTTTGATTCGCTTGAGGATATGTATGCCAGATTGCATGAAATTAAAAAAGCTGGTGTAAAAACAGCGCTGTTAACATATAAAGATGATGCTTTTTTAAGTCATCAATTGTTTTTGTTGCACTATCAGCCGCTTAATGTGAGTGAACAAGATGTACATTTTGATGCAAGCACATGGAACAATGCGCGCCCATTATTTGAAGAACTTGGTTTTAAATCACTTACTGTAACAGCCGGGCAAACAAAACAAGAGCGCGCGCAAGATGTTCAAGATAAAATTATGTACTGGAAAGAACGTAATTTTATTACGGTACGTACTGTGGAGCAACTTGCAGAACTGTGTGATCATCTTACAAAACAAGGTGCATTTGCGGTGGATACCGAAACCACAGGATTGCAACCCTTAGAAGTTGAGCTTGTTGGGATATCGTTTTGTGCAGATGAGGAGCATGCCTACTATGTTCCCTGTGGACATAAAACTGATGAAGAGCAATTACCAACAGATGTTGTTCTTGCAGCATTAAAACCAATTCTGGAAGATCCCAAATGCAAAAAATATTTGCACAATGCAAAGTATGATATGTTGGTTTTTTTTCAGCATGGCATTGAGTTGCAAGGTCTTGCTCTTGATACACTCATCGGTGCAAATCTCATTATTAAAGAATGGCAAAGCGCAAGTTTAAAAAAACTATCCCATGCATTTTTTAATGAAGAAATGCTGACATTTGAAGATGTGGTGAAAGCGCAGAAATATGAAGATTTTTCGTATGTACCCATTGAAATGGCCTCATTATATTCGTGTGCCGATTCATATCAAACACTTCGTTTGGTTACCGTGATTGAAGATGCATTTACGAAAGAAAAAAAGATTTACGATCTCTACAAAAACATTGAACATCCATTAATTGAAGTTTTATATGAGATGGAAAAAGAGGGTGTTAATCTTGATGTTGATTTGTTGCAGCAGTTAGATAAAAAAGTTGTTACAGATATCACCCTGATAGAAGCAGAAATTGCAGCGGTTATAGGTAAAGATACTATTAATCTTAATTCACCACGACAAGTGGAACATCTTCTTTTTGATGTGTTGCAATTACCTCCACAAAGAAAGAGTAAGACAGGAAAATTTTCAACAGACTATGAAGTGCTTACAACACTTGCTGCCTTGCATCCAATTCCTGCACTTATTATTAAACACCGTGAGCTGACAAAGTTAAAAAATACGTACATTGATGCATTACCAACATACGTTAATACAAAAACAAATCGTGTGCATACAACATTCAGCCAAAGTGTTGCTGCAACAGGGCGGCTTGCAAGTTCAAATCCCAATTTACAAAATATTCCAGCTGATGCATCAGGTTATGGTATAGAAGTACGTGCGGCATTCAAAGCTGGCGATGACAGAGTGTTTATTTCCGCTGATTACTCGCAAATTGAGTTGCGTGTGCTTGCATATTTGTCGCAAGATAAAGCGTTAATATATGCATTTTTACAAGGTAATGATATTCACACCGAAACAGCAGCACGATTATTTGATGTAGCACTTTCTTTTGTATCAAACGAACAACGTCAGTTGGGTAAACGTATTAACTTTAGTATTTTATATGGTCTGACGCCCTATGGATTATCAAAAGATTTGAATATTTCATTTAAAGATGCAAAAAAATATATCGATCGTTATTTTGAGCAATATCCGCAAGTTTCTGCATGGATGGCATCCGTGATTGAATACACAAAAGAACATGGATATGTGGAAACATTCTGGGGACGTAGAAGATACATTCCTACAATTCATGAAAAAAACCGTACATTGTATGAAGAAGCATGCCGTATCGCAGTTAACACTGTTGCACAAGGTACAGCAGCAGAAATTATGAAGTTAGGCATGTTAGCAGTGCGCAAGGCATTATTGGAACACTATCCAACCAGTTGTATTGTGTTACAAATCCATGATGAATTGATTATTTCTGCGCCAATTGCTGACGCTATTGCAGTTGAAATGTTGGTCAAAAAAGTATTAGAATCGGTTGTTGCGTGGAATGTGCCGTTAGAAGTTTCGACGTGCAATGGCCTTGATTGGAAAGAAGTGACGAAATAAAAAAAATGGCTAGATGTTTTTTCTAGCAATCTTTTTTTTTACATCAGTATGCGTGATGTATTCATCTTCCTCTTGTAAAGTTTTATGCGCAATTGATTCAAAATAGATATCTTCTATTTCTTCTTTTTTTACTGATTTTATCAATGATGCGTTGTGGTTCAATTTTTTTGATGAGTTTTTTTGTTGGAGGCGTGCTTTAATAGATTGTCTGATCAATTCAAATTCAGGGCCTAAAGCTTCGTACTCTGCTCTTATTTTTGCATCTTTTAAAATTTCTTTTTTAAATATTTTAAAATCTGGTCTTTTATTCATGTGGTTTTCACCTCTTTATAGGTCATAAAATCTCAATTTTAAAATATTTATATCATGATTAAATATATCATATTCTTATAGTTTTACAACGGAATGTGCCATTGTAAGTTTCGACGTGCAATGGGGTTGATTGGAAAGAAGTGACAAAATATAAAAAGGGCCCCAGAATTTGGGGCCCTTTCAAATTTAAGAATTATTGTTTTGTGAATTACGCTTGCGCTTCAAGTTCTTTAATTTTGGCATCGACCATTTCTAGAAGAGGACATATGCTTGGTGTGCAATTATTAGAGCAAATCATATTAAGAACTTCAGCGAATATTTCATCAATTTGGTTCTGTGTAGTCATTGTTGCGAGAGTACCACGAGGATTATTTTGACAGTATTCTTCGTGATGTTTGGTATAGATAGGAGTAAATAATTGACGTAATGCTTTTTTTAACTTTGGATCCATATTAACTATAACAGTGGGAACATTTAAATAATACACTTCATCATTTGTTTTTCCAGTCATATTGCCATTCTCATCGTAATTGGTAACCCGTGTGAACAAATCATCGTCTTCTGGAAGTTGATCTAGAGTTAACATTTTGTTACATATAAGTTCAAATTGAGGCTTTACGTACTTGTTAATGAGTATTGTTTGCAGATCTTTAGCCTCTCTAAAGAATTCATTTATAATTTTCATTCCGAAAACGCCCTCCGGTGAACTCTGTGCCATTTCTCTTGAATCCTTGAGGTTTGATTCTACTTTAGCTTTAACACTTTTCAAATGTGTTAATATTTCTGTATTACCTGGTTGCTGTGCAACCAGCGAAGTGGTAGCGAATATTAAAAAAGTAGCGATGGAAAGTAGCTTTGTATTATAACTCATGAATATTCCCTTGGTTAATTAGTACTCTATCTGATACTTAGAATACCAGTATTTTCCAATTTGTCAATATTGGGGGCTGTTCTGGAATATGAAAGTTTATTGTTTTTTACGTTGGTACGTCCCAATAAGAGTTGTTTTTTCAAGAATGTGGCCGTGCATAGCGCTCAAAAGTTGTTCTTTTGATGCTCCTGCAGGTAAATCGAGCATAATATCAAGGGCATAGAGCGTAAAGTGATAGCGATGGGTGCCACTTGGAGGACACGGTCCGCCCCATTTTTGTGCACCATTAAAATCAGTAGCGCCCTGTAGAAAAGGTACCTCTTCTCCTGTGGATCCTTGATTTTCTACCAAAGAATCAACTGTTGCTGGAATATTAAAAACTATCCAATGAACCCACACTTTTGCAGGGCCCTCCTTTGCCAAGGCTACGGCGGACAAGGCATCAGGATCATCAACAATCAGCGCAAAGCTTTGCGTATTTTCTGGAGCATCTGACCATGCTAAAGCTGGTGATATGTTAGCACCATCACAGGTATATTGCGTTGGAATTGCCTCGTTATGGGAAAATACAGGACTTATTAATTTCATGGTTCCCTCTAAGGATATGCAACATGCTAATAAAGCTATGAGAAATAGTTTTTTGTGCATGGCGATCCTTGTTATTTTTTAATATTGGCTTGTCTGGAGTAATGCTTGTTGAGCATTTACAATAGCGTACTGCAGGTCTTGTGCTCTAGAGGCTAATTTTTGTCCCAAAAGTAAGCAACATTCTTTGTTCGCCATTGCGGAGAACAGGTTTTGTCCGAATGTATGCATACTAAGGTTGGGCAAGAAGTCTGATAAATTGAAGGTAGTTTTTACGCTTGCAAAAGACATATTTCTGTTTGCTATAGCTTCGTATTGACCATACACAATATCGTTCATTTTTGTACTAAATTCACTGCTTGCAATAAGTCGTTCAAAGATTGGTTTGACGGTTTGATAGAGTGTTGATGAGGCTTTTTCAGCCATTTTTATGCGAATACGAGCACTATTCCATGAACGCTTTATGGAATTCATTTCTGTTCGTATGTTGTTTAATTGGCTTTCAAGTTCAGAAAGTGTTTCAGCATGTGCTGTCATCGAGATAAGTGCCAAAAAAGCGGAAAAATAGATTTTTTTTAACATGTTTAATCCCATCAATAGGTTTACTCGTTCTACTGATAGGATGGCATGTTTTTGTTCTATTTGTCAATAATACACAA
>DATEAY010000063.1 GCA_035288105.1 Candidatus Babeliales bacterium | reverse complement strand
ATGGAAGGGCCATTGCTAAACGGATAAAAGGTACGCCGGGGATAACAGGCTGATCTCCTCTAAGAGTCCACATCGACGAGGAGGTTTGGCACCTCGATGTCGGCTCATCACATCCTGGGGCTGAAGAAGGTCCCAAGGGTTAGGCTGTTCGCCTATTAAAGTGGTACGCGAGCTGGGTTCAGAACGTCGTAAGACAGTTCGGTCCTTATCCTCTGTGGGCGTCGGGTATTTGAGGAGGGCTGTCCCTAGTACGCAAGGACCGGGATGGGTAAGCCTCTAGTGTTCCAGTTGTTCTCCAAGAGCAAGCTGGGTAGCCAAGCTTATTAGAGATAACCGCTGAAAGCATCTAAGTGGGAAGCTCGCTCCAAGATTAGATACCCCTTGTTAAAATGCCCCAAAGAAGCAGACTTCGGTTTGCGGATTTGACAAGTTTTAACAAATTATTAAGGTCCCTTGAAGACTACGAGGTAGATAGGTTGGGTGTGTAAGCATAGTAATGTGTTAAGCTAACCAATACTAATAGACCGAACGTTTTAACCATGATTATATAAAAATTTAGGAAACTCATTCAGCATTCATTAATACATATATTTCAAAGATCACAATTAAATTATACTTTGATAAAAAGATTTTTTAGATTGATTGGATTGTTAAGATTCAGTTGATCAGAATAAAAAATTTCTGGTGTGTATAGCTGTGGGGAAACACCCGTCCCCATTCCGAATACGGTAGTAAAGTCCACAGCGCTGAGAATACTTGGTTGGTAACGGCCTGGGAAGTTAAGTAGCGCCAGAATTAAATAAAAGACCTCATCAGAAATGGTGAGGTTTTTTTTGTCTTCATCTTAATATTTCATTTTGTACAATATTATTGCCCTTTCGTTTGTGTCCTTGACTTAAATAGACAGTTTTGTTTACATTTTTTGTGAAGTTACTCGTCTGTATAAAAGTGAAGGACTAAAATGAAAATTAAGGGTAATGAATTGTGTCTGTTGTTAATCATCGTTTGTTTTACCTTTTCATCATTATTACATGCCCAAAAAGTTCTTCTTACAGGCGGTGCTGGTTTTATTGGTAGTCACGTCGCAGAACAATTATTACAACGTGGCGATTCAGTTGTTCTTGTTGATAATATTAATGATGCATATGACCAGCGAATCAAAGAATATAACCTGTCTTTAGTTACAGCAGCAGATTTCAACAATCGTCTTTCAGTTCACAAAATTGATATTTGTGATAGTGGTGTAATTGAGAAATTGTGTTTAGGGGAAAAACCTGATGTTATTTGTCATCTTGCCGCGCGTGCTGGGGTTCGTACAAGTATAGATAATCCACAAGAATATTTTAGAACAAATAATAATGGTACATTAGCTATCTTTGAAGCTGCACGTAAGTGTGATATAAAACACGTTGTGTGTGCATCAAGTAGTAGTGTCTATGGAGTTCGTGAAGATGGACCATTTCGCGAAACTGATGCAGTTGATAAGCAATCAAGTCCCTATGGTATGACCAAGCGTGCTGGTGAATTATTGGCATATGTCTATTATCATCTTTTTGGTATTTCCATTACTAATTTGCGTTTTTTTACAGTGTATGGTCCTCGTGGTAGAACTGATATGGCACCATTTATTTTTATGGATGCTATTCATAATCATAGACCAATCACCGTGTATGGAGATGGAAGTGCTATTCGAGATTTTACCTATGTTGATGATATTGTTCAGGGCATTATTAGAGCGATTGATACTCCTCTTGGATATGAAATTATAAATATTGGTCGCGGTGAACCAACTGTGTTGAAAGATTTTGTAAAAATTATAGAAACTATTGTGCAACAGCACGCAGAAATCAATTATGTTTCTACTTTTTCTGGTGATGTTCCGTATACACATGCCTCGATTGAAAAAGCACAAGAATTATTTAATTATATGCCGCAAACTTCGGTGTGCTACGGTCTGGAACGTATGTATGATTGGTATAAAAATGAATATTTACCCATAGTTGATCATAAGCGATTATATTTATCAGAAGTTTATATTTTTGAAGATTAAAAATGGTAGGAACTGTCTAATGAATAAGAAATGTTTCTTGATTTTTGAAAGCGCTGTTTTTTTATTTTTGCTCTTTGCCGCAGGATCAATTTTTTGTGCATTGAGCAAAAAACCAATGAAAATTTTTATGTTTGTTTCTTGTTTTCCAAAAATCAATAATGTTTCTGCTATGAATCAGATCACCGGACTTATTGATAGAGGACACCATGTGACTATTTATTCTTTTGAAAAGGGTGATTTTGTCAATGTCCAAAGAGATGTTATCAAATATAATCTTATTAATAGGATCATATTTGAATTACCAACTTCTTTTGATGATTATGATATTGTTATGTTTCAAATGGGACATAAGCTTTTTGACATTCGAAAAACTCACAATTTTAAAGGAAAAATAGTCGTATGTTTGCGTGGACACGATATCACAAGCTTTCTAAAATCACATCCACATGCGTATGATGAATATTTTAAAAGTTGTGATCTTTTTCTACCGGTATGTAAAGCGTTTAGAAGTTTATTGATTAAAGAAGGTTGTTCTAGAAATAAAATTATAGTGCAACATTCTTGCATTGATCGGTCAAAATTTAAATTTAGAAAAAAACATTTACCGAGACATGGTATCATTAAGCTTGTGAGCGCCGGAAGAATTGTTGAAAAAAAAGGTCTGATTTATTCAATATTGGCATTTGAACGATTGCTGAAAAAATATCCAAATTTGAGATACACCATAATAGGTGATGGAGAATTAAAAGATACATTGAAATATGTTGTAACAATGTTGGGTCTGCGAAATAAGATAAAATTTATTACGTGGTTACTGCATGAACAGTATGCAGAGATTCTTAATAGATCTCACATTTTTGTTTTACCGAGTGTTACTGCACATAACAATAATCAAGAAGGTATAGCGAACGTTTTGAAAGAGGCAATGGGAGTGGGGGTTCTTGTTCTAGCTACTGAACATTCTGGCAATTCTGAATTAATAGAAGATGGCGTATCTGGTTTTCTTGTTCCTGAGCGGGATGTAGATGCTATCTGTAAGGCTATTGACTATATGCTCAGTTCACCTGAAAAATGGGCGCGTATGCAAATAGCTGCAGCAAAAAAAATTGAAATAGAATTCGATAAAGAGAAAGAAAATGACAAATTAGAAGCAATATTATATGGGCTTTTGAAGAAGTAAAATTGCTTGCAATGTGTTAAATATGATGGAAAATAGGAGATAGTTATGGTATCAAGATTTTTTTTTACCATTTATTTTTTTACTATGACATGTTCTGTTTTTTCTAAAAATAATTATACATATAAAGAGATAGTGATTTTGGTTGGTGGTTTTGAATCAAACAATTCTTTTATTAGTTACGTAACAATTGATGGCGTGAGATATCTTGTTAAGCAGAAAAAAACTGTGAGTAAACAATTTTCTGTTGTGCGTGATACTTTTGCAGCATATATTGCTAAGGATCTTGGCATTGCTCATTCCGTTAAGATTATTTCTCCGGAAGAAAAATTTCCTGGAAAAAAGAATGTGACGTGGCCAGCAACACTTCATACAATTGCTTCCGGTAAAACTATACGATCTCAACCAAAAAGTAAATATTATAATTTGTGTTTAAAACAACGGCTACCAAGTAGTATTTTATCAGTAAATCGATGGCTGACTGAAACAATTATACATCAGATGACATGGCACAAACAATTACCAATTATTATCGGTTTAGACCTATTTATTTGTAACACAGATCGTCATAGAGCAAATCTTTTTTATGATCCAGAAACAGATTCTTTTTGCGCAATTGATATGGATAACATTTTTAGACGAGATTTACCAGCGCTTGCATGTCAAAAATTAACGTTAATGATAGATCGTAAAAAGGAATTTACCAAAGATGAAATTCTTGCTCTTACAAGTATGAGAGATACTATTCAGTTTTTATTGGGTAAATATCCTGTAAAAAAATTAATAAAAAAACTTCATTTTTTTGTTGAGCAAGCAGGTTTTATCAAAAATAGTTCAACATATACGGAAAAAATTGCAAAAAAAATAGCACGGCACGAAAGAACAATTATCCAAAGTCGTGCAAGTGCATATAAATTGATATCGCTTGTGAATAAAATTATTGATAATTTTAATGGGTAGTTTTGTGTTGAATAATGTGGCATGAGTGTTGACTTATAGAATCTTTTTATTTAAAGCTATTCATTATCTAATCAATGCGAGAGAAATTGGGGAAGTTATGGTAGCACGTGCTTTAATGCTGATTCTTTTTTGTTTTTTTACTATGACATCTTCGGTTTTATCAAAGCATATTAACTACACTGGTAGAGAGAAGGTTTCTCTTATAAGTACTGTTGAAACAAGAAATTGTTTTGTCAGCTATGTCATGATTAAGGATACCGTATATCTTCTTAAGCAAAAAAAAGATCCTAACAAGCAGTTAGCTGTTGTACGAGATGCTCTTGCTGCATGGGTTGCTAAAGATCTTGATATTGCTCATCATGTTGCCATTGTTCCATTTAAAAATCAATTTCCTGGAAAAAGGCCATCATGGCCCGCAACACTACATACTCTTGCTCAGGGAAAGACGGTACGTGAACAGAGAGATAGTAAATATAATACATTACGATTAAGACAATTTTGGGCTCATGTAGCAACATTTAATGAAAAAGGATTAACAAAAGATATCATAAAGTATATGACGTGGCATAGGCAATTGCCAATAATAGTAGCTTTAGATTTAATGATAGGTAATTCTGATCGTCATTGCGGTAATCTTTGTTATGATTCATATACAGATACATTTTGTGCAATTGATATGGATGATACGTTTAATAAAGATCTATGTCTCCTTGCATGTAAAAAACTTAAATGTATGATGCAAGATGATGTAGTTATTTTCACTAAAGAAGAAATTATTGCATTGCAGGCTATGAGAGATGCATTGAAATTTTTGGTATGCAGACATAAACCAAGTGACCTCATAGCACAACTGTATTATTTTGCTAAAAAAGCAGGGTTTCATAAAGGTAGTAAGATATATACCGATAATATCGGAAGAAAATTAGCACATTATGAAAGAATGATTAGAAAAAGTAATAAGAGTGCTCACAAGTTAATATCGTTGCTTGATACAATCATTACACATAAATCTCAAGAGATTGATTAATCATTGGAGATGGCAGATGTTAGGGTGTAAAAGAATTACTATTTTATCGAGTCTTTTTTTTTATATCATTATCTGTGCAATGTATTGTGAGGATGATCTATACTCAGAAACTATTGTTTCTAAAAAAATAAAGCTTCCTCTAAATATACTTTTTGTTGTGAGCTATTTTCCATCTTCTTCTCAAATATTTATTTTGAATATTATCACTGGTCTTATTGATAAAGGTCATAATGTGTCAATCTTTTCGTTTCACAAGGATCAGTGTTCTTTTGTTCATCCGAATGTGAATAAATATAATCTTTTACAGCGTATTACTTATGAAAAATTTCCTAAAAAATTGCCTGATTATGATATTGTTTTCTGCCAATTTGGTTACTTGGCAAAACGAATTTTTACAATGAACCAACTGACCAAATGGTTGAAAAAAAGGAAAACAGCCGTTTGTTTTAGAGGGGCTGATACAAGCTTGTCTGTTCAAAACAATCCAGAATTTTATAAGGTAGTATTTAAACGAGGAGATCTTTTTTTACCTGTTTGTGATTATTTCAAGAAACGGCTTATGGCTCTTGGGTGCAATCCTGATAAAATAGTTGTGCATCACTCTGCAATTAATTGTTCACAATTCTTTTTTAAAACAAGACAAAAGCCGGACGAAGGCGCTATTCATTTGGTTTCTGTCTGTAGACTTGTTAAGAAAAAGGGAATTGATTACGCAATCAAAGCAATAGCTCAAGTTGTTCAAAAATATCCGCATATTCATTTTACTATCATTGGCGATGGTCCAGAAAGAAATTATTTAAGGCTATTGATACAACAATTAAAACTCCAAGATAAAGTTACATTGTATGGGTGGGTAACTCATGCTCAAGTTGTTTCTATATTAAATAGATCACATATTTTTTTATTGCCATCAAGGACTTCTCCAGACGGAAATGAAGAAGGTATTGCTAATGCTTTAAAAGAGGCAATGGCAATGGGGTTAATCTCTATTGCAACATGGCATGCAGGTACGCCTGAATTGATTGATGATGGTGTATCTGGATTTTTGGTTCCTGAAAAAAGTATCTTTAAGTTAGCAAAGGTAATTGAGTATGTTATAGAGCATCCTGAACTATGGGAAGCTGTAGGTTTGGCAGCACGAAAAAAAGTTGAAGATGAATTTGAGACCCAAAAATCAATTCAACAATTAGAAGAATTATTTTACTCATTACTTGGGATTAATTAAAAAAAAGAAGCTGTTTAATCATGGAGAATAGTAATGTTATTAAGTAAAAAAACAATATTAGCATTGGTTATTTTTTGTTTCCATACCTTGATGACATTGGAGGCACGACCTCTGAATATTCTCTTTGTTGTTGCATATTTTCCTGCTCCATCCCAGACATATATTTTAAATATGATGACTGGGCTTATTGATAAGGGACATAATGTAAGCATTTTTGCATTCCGTAAAAATGATGTTACAGGACACCCTAATATAGCGCAGTATTCCTTAATGGATTCCGTTATCTATGGAGAATTTCCTGCAGAGCTTCCGGAGTGCGATATTATTTTTTGTCAGTCAGGAGCTTTGGGTAGAAAAATTATTGCAATGGAAAGTTTATCAGATTGGATAAAAGGAAAAAAATTAATTGTTTGTTTACGAGGAATGGATGTAACATCGAATGCGGTGAGAAATAATCCTGAAATATACGAGGAATTATTTAAAGTAGGGGATCTTTTTTTGCCGGTATGCGATTATTTTAAAAAATTACTTATCCAATTCGGTTGTGATCCAAATAAAATAATAGTGTATCATTCTGCAATTAATTGTACGCAGTTTTTTTTTAAAGAAAGAAAAAATGAGAGGAAAAAAGGAAAAACTATTCATCTTGTTTCCGTTTGTAGGCTTATTCAGAAAAAAGGTCTTGATTTTGCAATCAAAGCAGTTGCAAGACTCTCTAAAAAATACAACAATATCCATTTTACTATTGTGGGTAGTGGCCACTTGCGTCATTTTTTAGAACGATTGGTAAAAGATTTAGGATTGAACGATAAGGTTACTTTTTTTGGTTGGGCAACCCAGGATCAGGTGGTAAATATTTTGGATAGCTCTCATATCTTTTTGTTACCATCAACTACATCAGCAAAAGGAGATGAAGAAGGAATTGCAAATGCGCTCAAAGAAGCTATGGCAATGGGGTTAATTTCTATAGGAACAGTTCATGCTGGTACACCAGAACTTATAGAAGACGGCGTTTCCGGTTTTTTGGTTCCGCAAAAAACTAGTAAACTATTAGCTAAAAAAATTAAATATGTTATAAAGCATCCAGAAATATGGAAACCTATTGGGTTAGCAGCACGCAAAAAAGTTGAGGATGAATTTGAAATAAAAAAATCAATTGAAGAATTAGAGCGCATATTTTATGGCATATTTTATGGTTTGCTAATCTAATTATTCGTAATAATAAAACATGTCCTGCGTTTTGATATAAGCGCAGGACGTGTTTTATTATTTATCGTCTTCTGTTGGTTGACAAAGATCAATCAGGTTACCATAAATATCTTTGAATACAGCGTCAATTCCCCAAAATTCATTGGTTGGTTGTTTAGTAAACGTAACACCTTTTGCACTGAATTGCGCAGCTGTTTTATGACAATCATCGGTCAATAAAACAAAAAGAGGAATGCTTCCACTTTGTTTACCAACTAACGCTTTGTCTTCTGGTGTTTGTGGTAAAAGTAAAGAAAGTGAAACAGGTGATTCTTTGGTAGGTGCTATGGTCAGCCAATACCAAGTACCATCTTCTGCTTTGTGACCTTCTGTTACAACAAATCCTAGCTTTTCAGTATAAAAAGCATGAGCTTCATCTTGATTGTGCACTAATAATGAAATGTGGCTTATTCTATTCATTATGAACGGTTCCTTGCGTAAAAAGTTAATATAATACCCTAATAATAATGGTACCAGGCTCCTTAACTAAAGCAATTGGGAAAGTATTGGTAATTGATAAAAACCTTGTTATTTGACCCCTTAATATGATATTTTTGTAAATGATAATTAATGTAATCGATTAAAAAAGTTCAAAAATATATAAAACAGGGATGCTCATGAAACGTTATATACATGTGTTAGCGGTTATGTGTTTTGCAAGTATTGGGTCTTGTTTAGCTGAGTTCGATCTTTATGAGAGGCCAGCCGATTATTCTGTAGTTAATGATATTAAAAAAAAGTCAGACTTAACCCAAGCAGATGTGGATAAATTGAAGCTTGTATGGCTTGGACGTCTACAAGAAGTTGCTGCAGTTGGAGTGGGAGGATATTCTGCATACAAAGCGGGAACAGGAGCATATCAACTTTTAGATAAATTGGGAGAATATGCGCCTGCAGAAAATAATAAATTTTTATGGGCTTTAGCAGGGGCTGCTGGTGTCAGTTTTGGTGCTTATAAAGTACTGTATACACGCATGGAAAGAGGAATTTTAGGACAAGTAAAAGCATACGTCAATATGTGTGAAAATCTTGATGTCTTTAAATCTTACTATCAAACAGAAAGTCAGTTAGCTTACCTGGGTACATCGGCAGGTAATTCTGCGTGGGCTACATCTAATATTGCTCGGCTGAAGGGGATTGATAATTTACTAGCTCAGGGAGCGTTTGCCTTACAATTGCTTGATCAGTTGGAAAATGCTGAAGAAGTGAAGGGTTTACGAGCAAGGGTTTCAGAGATTATACGTAGATTAAATAACAACTACAATATCATAGCTTATTATGCAAACCGAGAATTTGAAGCGAGGAAGAAAGATATGTCAACGCGTATGGGAGGTGCCCAAGAGTTGGCTCGTCTTAAGTTAGCACAAGAACAGGCAAGTGCATTAAAGGTAGGTAAAATAAGTTTAGCAGTTACTGCACTGAGCAATTTTTTACAACGAAGTATGGAATCAACGGTTTATCTGTATGAGAATAAAGAAAAGATAGTAGGTGGTGTACTTATTGGGGCCGGGGCTGTATACGCGGGACTCTCTTATTTGCAGTACAAACTATTTGGTAATTAACAAATAACCTCATCACTGTCCAAAAAGAGATAACAATTCATACACGTTATGAAATCTCTTGATAGTGCATGAGGTTTTTTCTATTGTCTGATTTTTTGCAATTAATAGTGTTGTTATACCAAATTTTTCTGCTTCTTTAACAAGGTGACTGATGTTGTTGATTGGTTTTATTTGTCCGGTGAGACTAATTTCTCCAAGTGCTATTGAGCGTTCTGGTAATGCTTCTTGAAAGTAACTTGAAAGCAGTGCAAATGCTGTACCAAGATCACTTTCACTTCCTTTTATTTTAAAACCACCACTCACTTTAAAAAAGATATCGTGCATACTTAATTTTATTTTTACGTATTTTTCTAAAATTGCAGCGATAAGCACTACTTGCTTGTGATCAAGACCAGAAACAACACGTTGCGGTATTGCTAATTTTGATGCATTGGTTAAAGCTTGCAACTCCAGCAGTATAGGACGAGATCCTTCCATAATACTTACAATTGCCGATCCTGGAGCGTATGATATTTCACTAATTAAGTGAGCGTTAATGTTAGGTACTTCTTGTAAGCCGTTTTGTTCCATATTAAAAAAACCGAGTTCATTAATTGCACCAAAACGATTTTTTACTGCTCTGAGCATACGCGTTTGCCAGCGATCTTCTCCTTGTAGATAAAATACTGCATCAACCATGTGTTCTAATGTTTTTGGTCCAGCAATAATGCCCTCTTTGGTGATATGTCCCGTGATGATAACGGTAATATTGTGTTCTTTGCTGAGGCGCATGAGCTGAAACGCTGCTTCACGCAATTGTCCTGCGCTGCCGGGCAATGTGTGTGCATCATTGATGTAGCAATTTTGTATAGAATCAATGACGAGCAAATCAGGTTTTTCTTGTTGAGCTGTTGTGATAATACTATGCAGTTCTGCTGCATCAGAAAAAAGAAGATTGTTATCAGTTATTTTGAGTCTTGCTGCACGGCCTTTAAGTTGTTGCAATGATTCTTCTGTTGAGAAATAAAACACGCGTTTTGTTTTAGCTATTTCGTACGCAACTTGCAGTAACAAAGTAGATTTGCCAATGCCGGGATCACCAGTAATAACAATGAGTGATCCTGGAACGAGTCCTCCTCCAACAACGCGATCCCACTCTCCAATGCCAGAATGTACACGCGGTTGTTCATTAACATCTATTGATGCTAATGAAGTAAGTTGAGCTGGTGTAGTACCGAAATGAATTTTATTATGTCCGCCATGAGTAGAAATAATATTCTCTACTAAAGAATCCCATTCCTTGCATTCTGGGCAGCAACCAATCCATTTGATTGTTATGTAGTTACAGTTTGAGCACTTAAAGGATGTTTTAGTTTTATTCATAGGTTTTAGCATAAATGACCACCACTGTTTTTGCAAAATATTGCTTGATGTTTCTTTTTTGTTACATACTCCAAAGCGATAGTGTGAAGTCTCTTTTTACCTGGAGTAATTATGAAAATTTTGAGTAGAATGATGCATGTTCCCCTACTTTTTTTACTTGTTTATATAACACCTTCTTGTGCGACATTGGATCAGGTGGACATGGAGCATGTTGCGGCAAAGTTGTTGCGTATGTTAGAAATGAGATTCTGTTATATTAGCTTTGTGACAGTTTCTCCTGATGACGATGAATATTTGATTAAACAAAAAAAATCTAATTGTTTTCGCAAAATTGTGAGTGTTGTCAGAGATGCAATAACTGCGCATATTGCAAAAAAATTTGGAATCGCTCATCACGTTAGAATCGCTCATGAAGTACGCATTATTCCTGCAGGTAAGGATTTTCCGGGAAAACCTCGCGCAGATTGGCCAGCAACAATTCATACTATTGCACCTGGCAAGATGATTAAAGCTCAAAATACTTCCTACACTCGCATGAATATTAAGCAGGCAAAGATTGGTTTTAGACGCGATATGCTTCAATGGATGGCAAAGCATCCTGTTCTACTTATAATTGTCGCGATGGATACGTTTTTATGTAATCATGATCGTCACCGTGGCAATCTTTTTTATGATGCAAAACATGACTCGTTTTGTGCTATTGATATGGATTCTGCCTTTAAATATAATTTGTGTGCGCTTGCATGCAAAAATTTCACTGCCATGTTGAATGATAGAAGCCTTCGCTTAAGTAGCAAAGAAGTGAAGACATTGACGTTATACAAAGAATATCTAGAGTTTTTAATCGATACATATCATCCGGAAGATACCATTGCCAAATATAATGAGTTTGCTCAGCAAGCAGGTTTTGTTGAAGGGTCTCCTCTATATACACAAAAAATTGCTTTAGAGCTTGAGCGGAATAGAAGAATGATCATGGAAAGCTATGAGGATGCCAAAAAATTGGTGATAATAGTCGGCCAATTGATTAAAAAAGGTAGAAAACGCTTAAAAACAATGATGTAACTATTAGTTTTTGTATAAAAATCTAGTAAATCAGGTATACTTACAGTATGAATACAAATAAAAGTAGACCTGATTCATTAAGTAAGTACCTTGCCCAAGCGGGCGTTGCGTCTCGTCGTAAAGTGGTAGACATCATTAAATCTAAGGTTGTCACCGTCAATGGCGTCATGATCAATGAGCCTGGATGTAAGGTTAATCCTAATGATTGTGTACGGGTAAACAATAATATTATTCGTGCAGAATCGAAGGTGTATATCTTACTCAATAAGCCTAGAAATTGCATTACAACCGTTTCTGATGATCTTGATCGCCATGGTGTGATGGATCTTATTTCGCAAGAAGTAAAACAACGTATATATCCTGTTGGTCGTCTTGACCGTAACACAACAGGGCTATTAGTCTTGACCAATGATGGGCAATTAGCCCTTAAATTATCACATCCTCGCTTTGAAGTTGAAAAAGTGTACCATGTACAACTTGATAGAGCCTTTACTCGGGCCGATATGAACAAGTTACTATCTGGCCTTGAATTGGAAGATGGTCCTATCAAAGTTGATGAGGCTCACTTTTTTCACGATAGACCAAAGCAAAACCTCATCGTCGTAATCCATAGTGGCAAAAACCGCATCATTCGCCGTATTTTCGAAAAACTGGGCTACGATGTCAGAAAACTTGATCGTGCAGGCTATTCAGGGTTGACTAAAGCCAAGTTAGAAGTTGGCCAGTGGCGTTATTTAGCCAATTCCGAAGTTGCTTTTTTGAAGCATCAATAATATTTTTTTTATTTTTTTAATCTTTTACTGAATTCAAGTAAACTGCTCATATTTAACATCTTAGTTCAGAGTCATTTTCGATAACTCTACTTCGCTTTTTTTTTGTTAAAACTTTAATAAAAAAGGATAGTAAAATGGTTAGAATTACCAAATCACCACAAGAGCGTAAGCAGGAAATAATAGCAACTGCACGACGTCTTTTTCAAACAGAATCTTATGATAAAATAACTATGCAAAGAGTTGTTGATGAAGTGGATATTGCCAAAGGTACGCTGTTTTATTACTTCCAAAGTAAGGAAGATTTGCTCAGGGCCGTTGTCGAAGACATCATTAGAGAAGATAGCGAACGCAAACAGATAGCTATAGAAAAAACAACTGGTAATGCTTTAGACAAAATTCGCGCGGTGATGCAGTTGGATAGCATGGCTGCAAAATATCCCAATATTCTTGAAAGTCTTCACGAGATAGGCAATGCTGCCATGCATACGCAGCTGCTTGCCGTTATGATAGTTAATGAAGCTTTTTTGTATGAAAAATTGATTCGTCAGGGTTGCGATGAAGGGATATTTCATACAGATACGCCTCTTGAGTGTGCTGAATTTATTATTTCTGGAATTCAGTTTTTGACCGATACGGGAATATATCCATGGCCGCAAGCAGATTTATTGCGTAGAATGCAGGCGTTTCCTGGGTTGGTGGAGGCTATTTTAAAAGCTCAATCAGGATCATTTGGATTTATGCTGAATAATCTGGCGAATTAACACTATTTTCTTTTCTTTGTAACTTCCGTCGTATTTTCTCAAATCAATGATGTCCATTGAAAAACAATTAATCTCACAAAGCAGTGCTCAAAAAAATAATGTGGGCATAGTATATGTCTTTTTTCGTTTTATCGCTCCATACCGTTGCTTTCATCCTTGTTTCCCCTTTTTCCTACCCCTGTTGACCGTCGGTCGGTCGTGTGGTAGTATTGTAGTATAGGGGATTTAGAAATAAAGCTTAGGAAAAAGATAAAGTTTTGTTAGGGGAAGGGGATGATTATGAAGAAAAATATCCTTATAAGGAGATCTTATGAAAAAAATAAGTTTTTTAACGTCTTTGGTATTTATATTTTGTTTTGTTAGCAACTATATCTTCTCAGCGGTTAGTGAAAATATATATCATAATTCATCAGAACCAATGCCTTGTACATTAGAGATTAATAAGGTGTTTGGCGATGTTTCAATTATTTCTGCTCGGTTGATAAGAAAGCATAAAGGACGAAGATTAAAATACGCTAAAAAAGATGAAACGGGTCATTATGTAACAACCTTGCAACCAGGCCGTTTTTATGGCGCTCCTGATGGTATGGCTCATTGGGGTGAAATAACAGTTAAATGTATGTATTGTCCTATGTTGCACACAGTTATTTTGGAGACAGAAGATCCTTCTGCTTGTCAAGATATGGTGCTTGCGCAGGTCTTGGAAAATCATTTTATGATGGGTATATAAAAAATTCCAAAAAATAAAGAGGAATCATTGGATAATGAATAAACAAGTATTTTTTTTGTGTATTTTTGGATTAGCGAGTATCAATGCAATAGTATTTTTTTCCCTCTGCGGGCAAGATGATGTCAATAAAGCTGATGGCTTAGAACAGCGAAAACAAGCAGTAAATGCATTCA
>DATEAY010000062.1 GCA_035288105.1 Candidatus Babeliales bacterium | reverse complement strand
TTGTTTGCAAAATTCATCTATTTCATAGAAAATTGTAATCAATAGCATAGCTTTCATTTCCTTTTTTGATTGATCTCATTTTAGAAAATGTTATCTATGCTATTGATTTTGTAAATCCTTATGTCGAATTCGCGTTAATTAATAAAAAACGCGAAATATATTTCTAAAAAAGCGCCAAGCATTAAGTTACGAACAATGCTTGGCGCTTTTATTTTTCTAAAGAATTGCTTCTTGAACTCCGCTCTGAGTAAGCTGAACTCAGACATAACAAGGGAATGTCATGAAAAAAAATTCTTTTATCACCATTTTCATCTCCGCTCACATTGTACTTATTTTTTTACAAGTGCATAAACATACACTGTTTATAAAAAATAGTTACAACCATCAACAATGTGAAAAAAAAATGGCTATGCTCACCGAAAAAAAACAAATTCTTACTCAAGAATTGTATGCACTCAAAGATCGCGAGAACATTAAAAAATATGCTCAAAATAAGCTTAATATGCGTCCTTATGCGCTCAATCAAGTAAAAAAGTTGCATCATGATACATAGCTTTAGACTCCGCTCAACAATTGTTTTTTTTCTCTTCGTCACGCTCTATGCGATTGTTGGAATTAATTTATATGTTATTCAAATTAAACATCATGATTTCTATAAAAAACTTGCTGAACAACAATATCATGTAACCATTACTCAAATCCCCGCTCGTGGACCGATTTTTGATAGAACTGGTCGCAACTATCTTGCAATGAACAAAGATTATATCGCTGCATTCATTCTACCAACACAACTAACAGATAAAAAACTCACCGTACAATTTTTGAAAAAACATTTCCCGCAAGCAATTGAACGCCTTGAACACAATAAAGATAAACATTTTATGTTCATAAAACGTAGATTATCACCAGAAGAAATTGAAATAATCAAAGCAGAAAAAAATCCTGACATCTTTCTTCTTTCCGAACCAGGACGCTACTATCCTCTCCCATCAGCAAGTCCCATAATTGGTTTAACAGACATAGATAACAAAGGACTGCTTGGCATTGAACTGTTATATAACCACACTCTCGCAGGAAAACCAACAACGTGCTATCTGGAAAAAGATGCACGGTCTGGTTATTATTATTTTAAAAAAGAAACAGCAATACAAGGTGATGTGAGCCTTCCGCTACAATTGACTATTGATGCTGATCTACAATTTTTGGTTCAAGAAGTAGTACAACAAACAGTCGACAAATTTAATGCAAAAGAAGCTGCAGTAATCATTATGGATCCAAGCAATGGTGAAATAATTGCTATGCTCTCCTACCCTTATTTTGATCCAAATAATTCACATAAAAGCAGCATTGATCATTTCAGAAACAAAATCATCACAGACGCTCACGAACTTGGTTCAGTGATAAAAGTGTGTGCAGCACTTGCAGCACTTGAAGAAGGCGTTGTAACGCCTGATGAACTGATTGATTGCCAAAATACTCTTACTACTCACATAGATGGACGTATTATTAATACCGTTCAGGCTCATGGAACTATTCCATTCACTGATGTTATTGCACTATCAAACAACATTGGTATCGCAACTGTTGCCAAACGATTGGAAACAAAATTATACGATCATTACAAACAATTAGGATTTGGTTGCAAAACAGGCATTAGGTTTCCTGGAGAAAACACTGGCTCTTTAAACCGACCAGAGAATTGGTCGAAGCAATCAATTATTTCTCTTTCTTATGGGTATGAGGTTTCTACAACCGTGTTACAACTTGCATGCGCATTTTGCATCATTGCAACAGGATATAAGGTAACGCCGACATTGATTCAAACTAGTCCTTCGATACATCTTTGCAAGCAAAAACACTCAGGACGAGCGGAAGTGGAAATTAATTCACTCCACTCCGCTCGCCCTGAGTGCCCTTCAGCCCCATGTTCCATTTCATTTCACACAGGGACCCCGGCGCAGAGTAACGGAACTGGGAAAGAGGGATGTATCGAAGGGTTACCTCAAAAGAAATCCCCTAATCCGCTCGCCCTGAGTGCCCCCATCGGGGGTGTACCGAAGGGTAATAAGCTCTATTCCGACGCCGCACGTAACACAATCAAAGAAATATTAGAAAAAACAACTCTCTACGGGACTGCACGCCGAGCAAAAATAAAAGGATATCGCGTCATGAGTAAAACAGGAACGGCAAACATGCTTATTGACGGTAAATATAATCCAGAAAAAAATCTGTACACATGCGCAGGAATTGTTGAAAAAGATGACTATCAACGCGTCATTGTAACATTTGTTAAAGAAGCGCAGCAAAAAGATATTTATGCCTCAACAGTTGCCGTCCCCTTGTTTGAATCAGTTGCAGAACGTATGCTCATTCATGATAAAATAATATAACCTCATTTTTATCCCATATTACGATTCTCTTCATTGGGGTCCCCGTGTGAAGAGAATCGTAATATGGGGTTAAAATACTTTAAAGGAGATAATAATGTACAATCAAAACACTATTTTTGTTCCCGCAGATGTCCCAGAAAAAAAACATGATACCTTCATAAAAAATTATGGCACCATTACTCGCAACACAGGTCGTCTTTTTTTGTTTTCGTGTGATCACAAAATAGAGCACCTTAACAACGATTGCTACGGGCCAACAGTTAACCCACAAGCACTACATCCCGAACATTTTTTTCGTATTGCATCACAAGGAAATATTGGTGCAATGGCAACACATTTGGGGCTTCTTGCACGATATGCAAAACAATATTCAAACGTTAACTACATCGCAAAATTGAACGGGCGCACCAATCTTGTATCATGCGAACAACAAGATCCCAAAAGTTTGTTATTGTGGACTGTTGATGATGTAATGAATTTTAAAAATGATAACAAAATAATGATCGCTGGTATCGGAATTACTGTTTATCTTGGCAGTGAATATGAATCAGAACAACTTGCTCAAGCAGCCCATGTTATTACACAGGCACATCGTGAAGGACTTATCGCCATTGTTTGGATGTATCTTCGTGGAAAAGCAATATGCGAAGAAAATAATCCTAGTCTTATTGCAGGCGCAACTGGCGTTGCGCTCTCACTTGGTGCAGATTTTGCAAAAGTAAAAATTCCTGCAACGACTGACATATTCACAAGCGCACAATCTCTTAAAATTGCCTCTGCTGCTGCAGGAAACACAAAAATTATTTGTTCAGGGGGAGAAGCAATGGAACCTCAAGAATATCTTGCGCAATTGTATGATCAAATTCATGTTGGTGATGCAGCGGGCACCGCAACAGGACGAAATATTTTTCAACGTTCACTGACAGAAGGAATTGCTCTTACTCATGCAATTGCAGCCATTGTATACGAAAATGTTGACCTTAAAACAAGTATATCTCTGTCATCCTCTTGAATTTATACTAATTAACCCACTTCGTTAAAACTTCGTGGGGACCCCAAATAAAGACGTTTAGCCCCACTTCGTTAAAACTTCATGGGGACGTCAAACTTGACGATCCGCACAATCGAGGATCAAATCAAAGGGTTTTGCTGCGTTAAATACTAGGTTTTTGCCACTTAGGCGTAGGTTCGATAGTATCAGCTTGATAAGTTGCCGTTTTTCTTCAACTTCAGAACTTTTGAACAAGTCGTAGGCGCGGGTTGATAGATCCAGTATGTATTTTGCCGTTATATAGTAGTTGTCTTCAGCTTCTTGTAATTTACTCAATTGAATATTTAAGTCGGTCAATTTATCACGTAATGATACGTAAAATCTGTCATAGTCGCTTTCAGTAATTCTCATCTTTAATTTATCAAGATACAAATTATCAAGCATCTTGGTAGTTTCCTTGTTCTCGTTTTTTAAAAAGGCTATAATAGCCTTTGGAAACAAACAAAAAAAAGGGCTGTTATGAAGTTTATATCAGATAAGCTGTGGTGTGAATTAAAAAGTGTATTTTCGACAAAAAAAACAAAAGTTGGACGACCTGAATTTGACAA
>DATEAY010000061.1 GCA_035288105.1 Candidatus Babeliales bacterium | reverse complement strand
AGACTTTTCATCTAGATGGATTTGATTGATATGTGTTGTTGCACAAATGTCGACCATTTCTGTCAATGCTACATCATTTGGCTTAGTAACAGAGTATATTATAACTGCTTTGTCTAATTTACGTCTCCAACCCCCTTGGCCTGGGTCAAATTGTTTTCCTTGCAACGCAGTAAGGACATTCTTTTCCTCACCAAGTGCTTTATCCCAAAACCAACTTGTAAGGCCTAAACCTTCTTCCTTTGGCATAGGGACGATAATCGATTTTTCAAATAGATTTGCTGAATCAGAAGAAGAGCTCGTACTTTCCGGCTCATCCATGCAAAATAGATTTGCTGGTGCAGTTAATGGTAGTAGAAGCAATGCTTGGATGAATAGGATATTTATTTTCATTACAGTTCCCAGTGGTGTTGCATTTAAGATAATAAAAAGGGGGACCAGAATATTCTGGCCTCCCTTAAGTTTTACTTGTTGTCGATTTGCAAGATGTCTTGTTTTTTTTCTGCTATTGCAATTGTTGGTATGTTGCTTCTGTTCAATATAGATTTAATGCGTTGATCTGATGGTTCTTGTGTTGCAGTGACTATATTTTTAGGTACGGTAACGCTGTTTTGAGTAAGGAATGTACTTGCTTCTTTTCTAATTGATTGATTCAAGCATCCTAACGTAGCGATCAATGCTCGTTGTTTTTTAAGGGTTTCATTTTGTTGATCTATGAATTTATCGCCGTTAACAGCTATTTTTTGCACTTCTCGTTGGTACATGTCCATTGCAAGCACTACTTGGGTTTTGAAAAATTCAGTTTGAGTATTGAATGCTACAGCATTACTGTCATTAGTTTTTTGTACAATGAGGTTGGCTGTATCTATCTGAGTTTTGTGATGTGTACAGCAGGATTCAAATGCTGCACGTGCGGTGGCATCAGATATTCTAATGAGACCTTTATATTTACCGGTTTCAGATAATGTTACCAATTTTTCTAAAGAGTCAAAATCATTTTTGGCAGTAGCTTCTGTAACTGCATCATTGAGTAGGTCGAATAATAAAGCATTTTTTACGTCAAAAGATTCATTTACAAGCGCGGAAATTATTAAGTAGCGCAATCTGCCGGTTGCTTTAGCAAACCCGATTTTAGCACTTTCAAGATATCCAAGATCTTTTGTTTCTTGTGGTAACATAACTGATTGTGCCAACATTGCTATTACATCATCTGCCACAACCGCTTCTGTTTCGATTGCTTCATTTGCAGGAGTAGTTGTATAAACAGTTTCTGTAGCAACTGGAGCTGTTTGTGCTTCAGTAACTTTTTCCTTGGTCTGAAGAACAGGAAGTGCGTCGAGTATTTTGATGAGGTCTTCTTTACCAGCTAATTGCTCAAGTTTCCTTATTACATCACTAAGTTCTTTGGTAAGCTCTTCAGCTATCTGAGTTTCTTGTTCTGTAATGAGAAACTGTAAAATTTCTTGATCTATGTCGGAGTTCATTACAACTTCTATCGGTGTTATTTGCACCGTTTGAGTAATTGCTGTAGGTTCTGCAGTTACTTTTGGTTCTGCTCTAATTTCAGCTGAAGATTTAAGTGCTTGTTGTTGTTTTTGTCTCTTTTTTTCTCTTTTGATGGAACTTTTGCTTCTATTTATCGGTGTTTCGAGCTTTTCTCTATATGTTAGTTTGTTTTCTGTGCCCAAGACGGTTGGCTTGCCCATGCTTAAGAGTATCGAAGATGAGATCAAAGGGAGAATGAGTAGCGATTGAACGAGTAAGATATTTTTTTTCATCGGAAAAATCCTTCTTTTTGTTTGAATAATATCATAAACGTTATGCAGATGTGATTGTTGGGGGGTGTGTAGAGAGTGGTGATAGGCTCCTTTTTTTTAATGGGTTCATTTTGGATATTTTAGCGCGTGTTTGAAAGAAATAAAAGATATTTTTTATTCTTTTTTTTCATTGTGGTTCATCATTGTAAAATGTCGATTCTGTGGTAGGATAAAAAAATATTATCACAATATAATAGATTTTTATATATAAAGGGTAGGTATGAATAATAAAATTCATAAAAATATGTTGGTTGGTGGTGTTGTTGCAACACTTTCTTTTTTACCGGGATGTATTGACATGTTCAAGGGTGATCAAGCCCCAACAGAAACCAGAAGCTCACAAGAAGGTAGAACGCCGATGACTGGTGAGGTTTTGGTAACGATGAAAGGAATGCCTGCAATTACTACCGATAGCTTACAACTAGAAAAAGAAAAACTTTTAAAAGCAAATCCTCAAATTAGACAAGCTTTAGCATTTATGGATTCTAAAGAAGTTGATCGTAATATTTTGGAAGGATTAATTAATCAGAAAATTGTTGATGAATATATTGTTGCCAACAACATTAATCAAACAGCGGCATATCAAGCTGAACTGAAAGATTTATGTGATTCAATGGAGCGTATGCTTAATTCAAAATTCTTCAGTGAGCGAAAAGCTGTTTCGGTACCTGAATCTGAAGTAAGATCTTTCTACGAAGCAAATAAAGACAAAATACAAGGTTTAACCATATCACAAGGTGGCGTTGCAGCGACTGGTATTGAATTTGCAGATGCAGCAACAGCACGCACGTTTGCTACACGAGCAAAAACCGCACCAGGTGGATTTAAGAAGGTAGCTCAAGATGATGGTCTTACTGCAAAAATTAGAGACTTTAAATTGGTAAACAATCAAAGCATTGGCATTGACGAACAATTGCGCGATAAGATTGCAGCGATTAGAACAGCTCCATCAGTTGAGGTGTTTGATGTGAATGGAATGTTCTGGGTTGTGAATGCTACCGCAAAAGAAGAACCAAAATACATTCCGTATGAACAAATTAAAGATAGATTAAAAGAACAACTCGAACAAAATAAACGAGTTGAAGTTTTTGGTAAAGAGATTGATGCATTGAAAAAAGAATATTCTGTTGAAGTGAATGAGGACTTTTTCAAATCTCCAGAAATGCCACAAGAACAAGCTGGGTTGCAAACTGGTGGAGTTGCAACTGCTCCAGATAAAAAAGAAGCGGTAGAAAAACGACTTGCGTAAATACAATACATGATTAAAAAAAGGGGAGCGATACGCTCCTCTTTTTTTATAAATAATACGGTATAAATCACTTAAGCTTTTTTGCATAAATTTTCCTGCGCGCTCACCCTGAACTTGTTGAAGGGTATCTTCGAGCGCTCGAATACAATCCTTCAACAAGTTCAGGACGAGCGCGGGATGATACAAGAGTGAAGTAATGATTTTTGTTGCAATATTGGTTATACTTATATGCGTATCCTTCGATACATCCTACTTCGCCAAGGCTTCGTAGGACACTCCCTCCTTCGCTAAAGCTATGGAGGGCGCGCAGGGCGAGCGGGTTTGGGATTACAAAACAATAAACTTATATAGTGTGGAAGTAGTATGAAAATGCGCATGATAATATTATTTTTAATTGCATCCTCAATTCTTGTAGCAGAAAAAGCAGAAATTGACGTGTCCGCCGAAGCTTTAGCGAAGGAGGATACATCAAATTTTGTTTTATTAGATCAGATTGAAGTTGTTGTATACGGGCAAGAAGTAGAAATTATTACTAAGTCTGATATTGATCGTCCCGCTCTTGGTGGTGGTTTTCGCACAAAAGAGGAAGTTGTTTTTGAAAGAGAAGTACTTCTCGATGCAAAAAAACACCATCTTCCACAAGATGAAGAATCCATCGATGCATATCTTGCACAAATTCAACGCGAGCATAATTTATCAGAAAAAGAGTTGGAACAGATATTTACGTCTTCAGGATACACCATAGAAGAAGGTCGTCAGCAATTACAGATGATGCAAACGATAAACACTATGTTAGATATCAAAATTCGTTCAAATTTGATTGTTCCGCGTAGAGATGTTGAAGAGTATTACACAAATAATCCTACGGTAATAGAAGCAACATATACAATAGAGCGCGCATTTGTGCCGCAGTCCAAAAAAATATCATCTGATAAACAATATAAAGTTCTGGTTAACTATGCTCAGACAGGAAAAGGCGTTGCAAATATTGCCTGGAGTGAACCGTTCACCATTAATCATGCTGATGTTGCAGAAAGCAAACAGTTTATTTATACCATGGAACCAGGTAAAATATCATTGCCACATTTAGTAAATGATGGATTTGAGCTGTTTAGGTTAGTCGAAAAAACACCAGAACACGTAAGAAGTTTAGAAGATTCGTATCGAGAAATTGTCGATATTTTGCGACGACCAAAGTATGAAGAGTTGATGGAAAAATATCGTGCATTGCTTTCTAAGAATTGTTCGGTTGTGTATCTCTAAAGTGTGATTCTTGTTCAATAATTGCCCATGCGGGATCGTTGCTTGTAATTGGATGTCCCGGTCTTGGCGACATGTATGGTGGAAAATAATAATGAGATCGTTGAAAGCTCAATAATATTCTTAATCCAAACCATGCGCCAAATATTGGCGGTACCCACCAATATTTTTTGAGCCATTCTTTCCATGTTATTTTTGAATTGAGTTCATATTTTTCTAAAAATGGTGGTAGTTCTCTCACCAGCATGTCTATAGCGTTTAATACTTCTGAAATGGGGAGCTTGTTAATTTTTTCACCAATCTCAACAATGGTAGAAAGTGTTGTATTTTTCAGAGATTGTTTTTTCTCTTTGTGTTCACGTAAAAGAATTTGTTTCTGTACTGTAAATATGAGCACAAAGAGTTCGTGGAAAAATTGTCTGTCTTGGTTGTAGTATCGTTTTTTTGCATCTTCTAGTAATACAAGTATTGGTTTAAGCGATTGATGGCTATGCATTTTTTGTATGCATAGTTTTATTTTTTTATGAAAAAAAGTTGTTGAATCGATTTGTACACATTCTTTTTGGTTGATACAATTGCATAGTTGGTAGCAATAATCTTGTTTAGCCAAAAGCGATAAAAAATATGTTGATTCAGATAAGCACTTAACGCAGTAGAAATGATCAATGATATCTTTTCTTAAATCGTGGTAACGTTGGACTATTCCTTTTTTCCACATTGTATGATTTGGTAACACGATCGCGCTCATAAGTATGCACAACAGAGCTGCGATTTTTTTTACTTCTTTCATACATATTCTCGTTGTTTTTATTTTTTAATTGTGTTCTTCCTGTTGATCAAGGTGATCTTGCCAAAGGATAAGAGCTTTTTTAATCAAATCATCTCGCTTATTGTTCAATTCAGGTTTTGTTGCAAAATAACTGCCAAGTAATTCCGGAAGATCCATATTCACCTTCAATGCACAACTGCGTTTTTCTCGGGCTTCAAAACTATGCACAGGAATAACACCAATTAAATCAAGCGCTTCTTGGCAGGCATATTCAACAATTCTCAAATCAACTAAATCTTTTTTCCCTGCAGGTACATGATAAATAATTTTAACAATTGCATCGCGTAGATCATGTTTTTTAATTGCATCAATAATTTGATCAGTTTGTGGAGTTCCTGGAATAAGATTCACCTCAATTTGGACGAATGGTCGACTAGGTCCAGGAATAAATTCATACGTTGCTTTTCCCTTTTCAGGGATACTTACTAAACAAAAGCCTTTTTCTTCTTTACGTTCACCAAAATCAATTCGCTCAATTGATCCGGAGTAAACAACCGCAGGATATCCAGAAGGGTTAAGGTTTTGATGTCGGTGTAAATGTCCCAGTGCAACATAATCAAATGGTGCCAGTGCCAATTGTGAAGGCATAAGCATGGGATCATTTCCATAGATTGCTCGTTTTTCTGATCCAGAAAATATTCCCGTGCTTACCGTAATGTGGCTTGCAAGTACTGCAGGAATAGTCTGATCAATTTTTTGTGCATGATCGCTGATAATATGAGCAACTGCTTTTGAAATATATTCTGTTAATTGTGAATTCGATTTATCCAAATGTTTATCAGCAATTGCGATGGTGTTGCGAGTGGGCCAAGGAACACCAACAATGGTGATCGGACCATTTTTTGTGTGTAACGTGATTGTGCCAGGTTTTGAAAAAACATGAAAACCTTCAAGCGGTATTTCGCCAAGCATATCAAGTGCATGTGCTTTACCAAAACTGAGGGGATGATCATGGTTTCCGATGACAATCACAATAGGAATGCTTGCTTTATAAAGACGTAAAAAACATTTGAATAGCAATTTTTGTTGTGTTTGACTTGGGTTGTGTGTTTTATATGCATCGCCTGCAAATAAAAAGAAATCGACAGATTCTTTTATTGCAACATCAATGCAATAATTGAGCGCTTTTTCAAAATCAAGAAGGCGTGTATGTATCCCTGTTTTGGCATCAATTTTTCCATAATTTTCCATACCAAAATGGATGTCTGCAGTATGAATAAATCGTATAGCATGTGTCATATTGGTGATCCTAAGGGTGACATAAAAATTTTTCTTATATGGGTCCCCGTGTAGATGGGGTTAAATCATTGCTCATCTGCTGAATTATCAGGGTGTATAAGGCGAGCTCCAAGAAACGAAAAATCATCTAGTTTATCGGATATTATTTTTTGTCCGATAGATTTATTTTTTAATTTTTTTGCATAATCATATTTGTTTGTTTGATGCGCTCGTGCAATAGCTAAAGCGTTGTCTGGAACATCTGCTGTGAGTGTTGAGCCAGCAGCAGTAAATGTATTGTGTCCAATAGTTATTGGTGCAACAAGAGTATTATTACTTCCAATAAATGCGTGGTCTTCGATTATTGTTTTATGTTTGTTCACTCCATCGTAATTACATGTGATTGTTCCTGCCCCAATATTCACCTGTGAACCAATGGTGGCATCTCCGATGTATGTCAGGTGTTTTGCTTTTGTGTTTACGCCAATGGTACTATTTTTAACTTCAACAAAATTTCCAATAGCGCTGTTTGCACCAATGGTAACGTTTGATCGTAAATGTGCAAACGGTCCAACATGCGCGCCCGATTGAATGTATGTATTGTTGATGATACAGCAAGAATGAATAGTGACATTGTCTTCGATGATAACATTTTCTAAAGAAGAAAATTCTTGGATTATGCAATCTTTCCCAACGACGGTATTTCCACGCAGGTGAACACCACCACCGATGTATGATCCTTGTCCAATGGTAACATTCAGATCAAGATGAACATGATGTGGTAGTGAAAAACGTACTCCCTGATCCATCCAATATTTAATAAGTTCAGAACGTTTTATTTGTTCTACTGCCCATAGTTCTTGGAATGTATTGATACCGCGAATTGTATCAAAGGGTGCTTTAGTAGTAGCAACAACAAGGTTATTTTCGCTTGCGATTTTGACAAGGTCAGTTATATAAAATTCTTTATTCGCGTTGTTATCATCAAGTGTTGCGATATAATTTTGTAAAAAATTTGTATTAATGAGGTAAATACCTGCATTAATACAACAGTGTTCATGAGCGTCGCCGGTAAAATCTTTTGCTTCAACAATAGCGATGCTATGAGTTGTTTCTACTATTCTGCCATATGATTTTCCTGTTTCATCAGGATTACATGATGTTACAAAGCTGATTGCAGCATTACTTTGTAGATGTTCTTCGCAGAGAGAGGCTATTGTTTCTGGGGTTACAAGGGGGACATCGCCATTCATGACAAGAATATGTTCTTTTTCCCACAGCTGTTTTGTACAAGCGAGGGCATGTCCGGTACCATTTTGTTTTTCTTGCACTACAAAATCAATTATATCACCATGTTCTGTAGTAATGATATTTTGTATGATTTCTTTTTGGTAGCCCACAACAACAGTAGTGGGAATTTTTAGTTCAGCAAGGAGCTTTGTTGGAAAAAGGATCATTGTTTGACCACAAATCGTTTCAGCAAGTTTTGTTTTTTCTGTATGAAAACGAGTTGATTTGCCTGCAGCTAAAATAATCGCCTGAATGGATGGATTCATTGCGTTCCTTTCTGAAAATTTTTCTAAATTATTAAAATTTTTATAAGCATGTACTGTAGTAGTAATAATCAATGAAACGATTGCACATACATAGTATGTAATTTTCATGAGACACCTTTTTTTAGTTTTTATCGTTATAAAAGTGGCTGCAAGAGTGTAGCATGTTTTCACGGATTTTTCACGTCAATTATACGCTAACCTGGATAAATTAAATGAGCGAGTATATGCAACAAAAAAGGAAGTTTCATGCTTTAAAAAAAAGGAAAATGAGATATTATAGTACAAGAGGTTAATTTGGCACTAATTAAGATTCGACAAACAGTATAGAGCAGGGTAGTTCAATGTCGAAAAAAATTTCTTTATTAATTGTTCTTTTGTGTATGTCTCAGTTGGTTTACGCAGAAATATATGATAATCGATTTATTCCTTTATTTTTACCACAACAATTTTTTGTCGAGGACTTACCTTCCTCGTATGAATTTGATTTTGTAGCGATAACAGCGAGTGAGGCATTTGCGCGGGATGAAAAAACGGTTGGTATTCCAGAATTATTCGGAATATTTGATTTAAATACGCTAGCAACATCCTTGTTAGAAATTACTGGTAAAAGTCCTTTGCGTTCAGATTTATTAGGACGAGAACTTCCCTTTGCAGTGAATGGACGTATCCAAGGCGAAGGTTTTGCTATGCGTTATTATCAAAGTCTTGGTAAGCATTTTGCCTTTGGAGCTGAATTACTTTTTTTAAAAACAAATTCGCGTCAAACGTTTGAGTTGGATTTGGAAAAGGTGAGAAATTTAAAACCGGGTGATTTCAATGAGATCGAACGATCACGTCGAATTGCATTTGAAGAAATTGGACTGATTCAAAATAACTCAGCACAGCATGGTATTGGCGATATTGATTTGTTTGTTCGTGGTGGTAACGTGTGGGACTACACATTGAAGTGTCGCAAAATTTGGGCTGGATTATCTATTGGTGGATATATACCAACCGGTGTCAAAACAGTTTTGTGTAATGCAGCATCAATTCCTTATGGTGGAAATGGTTTTGGTGGTATGTACGTCAAAGGTGATGCATTGTTTGAACTGAAAGAAGACATTAAGGTTGGTTTTTTACTGCAAATAAGTAAACGATTTGCTCGTACAACTTTAGCTCGCATGCCTATGGTGGCAAGCGAGCCATATATTTTTGGACCAATTATTGGCAAAGCACATATTAATCCTGGACCAACCTTAGCATTTTCTCCGTACTTTGTTTTAGAAAATATGCGTGGAGGTCTTGGTGTGGGAATTCACTATACACTGACATCGCATTGGCGTGATACGTGGTGTGATCGTCGCAAGGATCCACAATTTCCTGTAGATTTGTCGCAGGTGATTAAAACATCGAAATGGGGGTCTGATTATTTTACCATTGATATCTTCTATGATTTTGGTAAACAGAAAACAAAACATCCTATAGACCCAATTCTTTTCTTTAGGTGGGATGTTCCAGCGATGCTTTTTGTATCACATAATGTTGCAAAGACAAACAAGGTATCGTTGGGTGTCGAGTTAGCGTATTAGTATCCCAAATGTAATCTTAATTGGGATTCCCATGCGCAATGTAATAAAGCATGGGGTTTAAATAAGGAATAGTTTATGAAGTTCATGCCGGCGCGCAAATTATTTAATTTCTTTTCTAATGATATAGCAATTGATTTGGGAACAGCAAACACGGTGATTTATGTTCGTGGTAAAGGGATCATTTTAAATGAACCATCAGTAGTTGCAGTACGTTTGCATACTAAAAATGTGCTTGCTGCTGGAACACGAGCAAAAGAAATGTTAGGTAAAACACCAGAAAATATCGTTGCAAGTCGCCCTATGCGCGATGGTGTTATAGCAGATTATGAATTAACAGAAAGTATGTTGCGTTATTTTATTAGTGCAATACACGAAGGTCGTAGTTCTTTTTTTAGAGCACGACCACGTATGATTATTGGAGTACCATCAGGTATTACGCAAGTTGAGCGCAGAGCAATTGAAGAATCTGCCAAAGAAGCAGGCGCGCGTATGGTGCGTACTATTATGGAACCAATGGCAGCTGCAATTGGTGCAGGTCTTCCGGTACAAGAACCGTCCGGAAATATGATTGTTGATATTGGTGGTGGGACTACTGAAGTTGCAATTATTTCATTAAAATCTATTGTCTTTTGTCGTTCTGTGCGTGTTGGTGGCGATGAAATGGATGTTGCAATTGTTCAGTATGTAAAACGTAAATATAATCTTTTAATTGGTGAGCGCACTGCAGAACAAGTAAAAATGGAAATTGGTTCAGCATTGCTTGAAGGTGATTTCCACAAAAATAGCATGGCAGTAAAAGGAAGAGATTTGGTAACAGGTGTACCAAAAACTGTTGTACTTTCAGCTCCTGAAGTTAATGAAGCGTTGCTTGAAACTATCGCAAGTATTATTGGAGCAGTACGTGAGGTATTAGAACACACTCCACCAGAACTATCATCTGATTTGGTGATGAGTGGTATTACTATGGCGGGCGGTGGATCATTACTGCGTGGCCTTGATAAACTTATTTCAAAAGAAACTGGTTTACCGGTTCAGGTTGCAGAAGATCCATTGTTTTGTGTTGTAAAAGGTGCTGGTAAAGTGATTGAAGATTTAGATTTTTTCCAAGATGCGTTGATGGAGTAGGAGAAGCAGCTGTGAATAAGCTCAAAGTGGCAGTACTGATTGCGAGTCTGTGCGCAAGTTGCGCATATCCGATGCTTTATAAGCAGGGAGAGCTTAAAAAGAAAAAAGAAGTTTTTTATTTACCGATTTGTGCGCTCGCTAAAAAACCGTATTTTGGTATGACATCAATTTTTTCAGCATGTTCTTCTTTGCAAGAAGCATCAAATCTTCTTTCTGTGTTAGCTCGAACTAATCGTTTTTATTATTGTTTTGAAGGTTTTGATACTCATGGGAGAGGATTAAAAAGGATTTGCGATAAAGCAAAAAAGCTACTAGAGAAAGGAGAAAATCCAACTCTGGCGAATAAAAATGGAATAACACCATTAATGTTGGCCCAACGGAGAGGGCACACAGAACTTATTACATTAATGGAAGAAGCAGTAAAAGAATGGAATGCTAACCACTAGCGAATTAATTCCCAAATCTTTAGAAAATCTTCCATGCCCATTTCCTGCGCTCGCAATACCAGTGTTTCGGGATTAATTTTTTCTGCTGCATAGTGTGTGTGTGCCAAATTATTTTTTAATGTTCGTCGTGGTTGTTTAAAACAATGTTTAATGAACTTCCAAAACTTTTCTTCATCAGGAATGGGTGTAATTTGTGCATGTGGTTTAAAATAAATAAGACGAGAAAAAACTTTTGGTGCAGGGTGGAATGAAGTTGGTGGAACTTTATCCAATAATTTCCACTCAAAATAATGCTGAAAAAAAAGTGCTGGATACCCATATCCACGACCTCTTTTTTGTACTATTTTTTGTGCAACTTCTTCCTGAATCATAACAACACCTTCTTTGATCAAGTGTCTATGTTCTTGAAAGCGGTGCAAAATAGGAAAAGTAACTTGATAAGGTAAATTGGCCAATACTGTCCATGGTTTATACTCTTCAAGTTGCGCATGTAAATCGACATCAAGAAAGTTATCAAGAACCATTGAAATGCGTTCATCGGGGTATGTTTCTTGTACGTACTGTGCCCAGTCTGGATCAATTTCGAATATCTTTAATCGTGCTGCCGGTGTTGCTAAAATATATTTGGTCAAAAATCCATCACCACAACCAATTTCAAAAATTGATGTTGTTGGTTTTATTTCAACCGCAAAAATCATGTTGTGCACAATGCGTATATCACGCAAGAAATGCTGACCGAATTGTTTTTTTAAAGGAATGCCTTGTGAATATGCCACGGAATTTTTAGACCTTATGTAAAAATTATCGAAAAAACCAAAATCCGTTCGCCCTGGGTGCCCCAAAGGGGCGTATCGAAGGGTAAATGGTACATTAATTGAAAAAATTAATAAAAGAATCGATTTACTTAATGATACACCCTTCGATACTTTTTTTGAAGCAAAAAACACTCAGGGCGAACGGATTAGCGGAATTTACTCACTGACCGTCAAGTCACGTTTGCGCATACGGCGGTTACGTTTATATGATCCACTTCTTGATTTACGATCATCATATACTTTGTAATATTCTTTTGCCTTGTCAAATGCTTCTCTAACACGAGTTGGGTATTCTTCTTCGAATGAACTATCAACAGCTACTTTGTGCGCAATAAAACTAAGCTTATCTATTTCTTTGTGCGATAAAAACGGGAAGATATGAGTAAAGTTATTGTTTTTACGTTGCTTGATGAGCATCACGTCAAATTCTGGTCGTATATCAACAATAACTGGGTATGGGGTAACAATATCATTTCGTACTTGCTTGATATAATGCAAGATGTAAGGGATGGTGATAAAGGCAGGAAGTGGATGCAAAACAAAACTTTCACGGTAATGTTTTGGCGACCAGCCAAAAAACCAGAATTCAAGATGACCAGGAGAGCAATCTCGTAGTAAGCGGGATTTCCCTGAAACAATGCTTGGTTTACTAAAATCAACGCACGCGGCACGTCGCTTTGGACTATCGTGTTTTGTGCGAGAGCTACGCGTAAACTTCATATCGATCTGCATTAATTTTTTTGGAACCCTAAAATTATTACTATTTTTGAACTGACGGCGTGAAAATATTCGGTTAAAAGAGAAGAAATCTATTCGTTGTATGCGGTCTCTTTGGGAAAAAAAGTGATATATTTTTTTAAATACCGGGTCATTTGCTAAATAATCGGTTTCGGTCTGTATCGGTACACCTATCAATATGAGCTCATCAACAGAAATAGAAGATTGCGGGTCGGTGTTTTGGCGTGCGGCAGCAAAGTTAAGGCATACATTACCACCGTGACTATACCCAATAAGGCGGATTTTGGGGAAAATACCAAGATTCCAATATTTTTCTTTGAGTTCTCTGGTAAGCCCCTCTAGGAGTTTAATTGAATCATTGTATCGTGTTGTAGGGCTTAATAGTCCCGACCAGCCAAATGTATAGTAATGGTTGGTAGTATACGGTGAAACAAGCTTCGTTACATCGTCATACATATGCGCGATTGCACTGGCTGCATGGCCCGGTTGTAAGTCATCAATATCAATCTTTCTGAGGCCAAATTCTTGCATTGCCTGATTAATATAGAAATAAGGGTCTAAACGCATGTATTCCACGGTTTTTGAGTAAATAGTGTGCTGTACATCGTCACGCACAAAGCGCATCACGTTTTGTATGGTTAAGTGCGGCTGGATGCTCATAATCCCATGAACAAAGATGGTTATCCACGTCTCTTTGCCCGTTTCTGCTGTGTCGAATGGCTGTGGATCATTGTGCATGGAAGCATAAAAATCTTTTATTTTTTTACGTTTTTTGGCGGCATTAATAAAGCAACTATTGACCAGGAGCGCTGATATGCAGCAGAGATAAAAAATAGTTTTTACCCGTCCATTGTTGTTTCTCATTAATAATTCCTATAAAAAACTGCTTTTAAAGCATTAAGTATAACAAAAAACGTTGAATCTTAGAGTCTTTTTATTAAAAATTCCCCATTTTTTCTTCTAGTACGTACTTCTACGAGTAATTATACCATACGTGCCCTATATATTCAAATAGTTTATAAATACAAAAGATTTTTAATCAAATTATTGACAAATTGTTGTTGGTTTTGTCAGTATTCTAATTAGAGATGATAAACTAATTGTTTTTTATAAAAAAAGGAGACGGTATGAAGTTTATGAAGGCACTAGCGGTGTTTGCGCTATTAAGCACTGGTAGCTCAGCGCTTGCGTACACATGGGGCTTTACCAACGTAACTAACAAGACGTTAGTTATTAAGCTCGTATTACAGGGAACTGACGCAGAATTTTTCAATATAGTACAGCCTGGAAGACGTACTTCATTTGATTGGGGATGGGGTAACGCTCGAGCAGGTTTTTGTTTATCAAGTATCGTAATTGGACAATACAATCCTAATGTTTCAGTGAATTTCCCTGGAACAAAGTCTGGGCAATTGCCAAGAGATACACGTAATACTAAATTCTTTGATGATAGCAAAATTACCCAAGCAATTGATGCAAGAGGTCCATGGTTCTTCGCTTTAGGACGACAACCAATTCGTGAACCAAAAGTTACCTTTGTAAAGGATGAAGCATGGGGAGACTTTGATGACAAAATCAGCGAAGCCGCGGAAAAATTAGCAACAGGTGTTGCAAATACGGCGGAAAAAGCAGCGGAATTGTCAGGGAATTCTATCGATGGCCTACTTAAGGAGACTGGTGGTATAGTGACTTCAATAATTGAGCTTGTAAAAACAGGTAAATGTATGTCTCGTCACTTTGATATTATTGAAGTAGATAAATCAATCCAGTTGTTCACAAAAAAATAAGACATATTTCTCAGAGTTAAAATAAGGGGTAAATCATAAAAGATTTGCCCCTTTTCATTATTGTGCAGTAATTTGTTTGGGTTGTGCGTGTTTTTTTTCAATTGCCTGATGAATCAATTCAATAATTCTATAATTGTCCAGTTCTTTTGCAATGAAGAGAGGCGAATCTCCTTGCTTATCAACAATTTCAGGATCTGCTTTTTCAAGCAATTGGCTAATAAAGCGAATGAAATCATAGGTTATATGTGTTTTTCTTCTATCTTTGAGAGAATACAGGAGTGCGGTTTCTCCGCGGTTGTTTTGTTGATCAACTTGAAGGGTGGGTCGAGCAATAATCTTTTCTAGTGCAGAAAGTTGTATAGGTAAGCTTGCAGCACAATGTAGTAAGGTCATACCATGACTATTACGTGTATTAATATTTGCATTGCTTTCAAGTAGCAGTACGAATGTCCAAGTATTACGATGTATGGAGATCATTAGGGCAGTTTTTTGTAGCCCGCAATCATTAAAAGTAAAATCTAAATCAACTTTTTTTTCTATCAAAGTATAGAGACTTTTTGAGGTAATCATACTTGATGAATCTTTACACAAATTTTTTAGTTCATATTGTAGTTTAAGGCGCTTCTTTGCCTGTTTTGTGGCAAGAAAACGAGCAATACTTTCATGAGAGCATGAAAATCGGAATGAAAGCTTATGTATGAGATTGTCACTAAAATCAGGGGCATTAATTTTTTTGTTTAAAGCTTTATTTGTTACCGCAAGAGTACGAACTGTTCTTGCAGCTTCTCTTGGTTTTTTTGTATCAAGATTATGGATAGCCATATTAAAAACAATCTTCAACATATCTTGTGGTAGTACTGGTAGTGCTGGCGTAATTTTTCTTCGCTTCTGATTGTATGCTTGTTGCGTGTGTACAAGTTGTCGCTTCATCGCGTGACAGTGTGCAGCGCTTACCATAAGACTCAATAGTATCAATTTTTTCATGTTCATCCTTTTCGCAAAAACATATCACAGAAAATGTTACTTATATAGAGATTGTGTTTAATTTTTGAATTTAGTTGTATTAAGCATGTAACATAAAAAAATGGAGTAGAACAAAAAAGGGAGATTGAAATGATATTTCAAAGAATTAGAATGTGTTTTTCATTGAGTTGGAATTTTTTGCGTGTTTTCTTTCAGATCATTTATGGCGCGTGGCGAGTGTCAAAATTACCACATCCAATTATTTCAATTTTTGGTAGTTCAAAAACAAAACCGACAGATAAATATGCTCATCAGGCAAACCACATTGCAGCATTGTTAGTTGAACAAGGAATATCAGTTTTAACTGGTGGTGGACCTGGAATTATGGAAGCTGCTAACTGTGGAGCTGTGTTAAAAGGAGGAAAGAGTACAGTAACAACAAGTATTGGCATTAGTGTACGTGGATTGGAAGATAAAAATTCATGTGTGCAAGAATTTTTTGAAATGGATTACTTTTTTGCTCGCAAATGGCTTTTGACAGAATACTCAAGTGGATTTATTGTGTTTCCTGGTGGTTTTGGAACGCTCGATGAACTTTCTGATGTGCTCGTTTTAATTCAAACACAACAAATGAAAAAAGTGCCAATTGTTCTTGTGGGTAAAGAATATTGGCAACCTTTTATGGATTGGATTACCAATGACATGTTAAAACATAACTTAATAAAACCTGAACATATTAAATTATTCAGCATTACTGATGATCCATACAAAGCGTTTTGCTTTGTGCGTGAAGAATGTGAAATAGATTAATTTTTGATAGCTTTTTGTCATTTGTATTTTTTGTCAATTGCATCTGTAATAAGTTGAGCAAATTTTGGGTACCCTGTTTTTAAATTTGCATAATAAGCTGGAGTCATTCCCTTATTATTTGCAAGTTCAGGATCTGCACCGCTTTCTAACAGTTGTTGGGTTGCGATATATAGTTTTTCGGTTTGATCACCATGATTCCATGCACTTATATGTAGCAATAAATTGATAAGAGGAGTATTTCCATTTTGACCTCGCAGGTTAATTCTAAATTCGGGGTGTTTTAAAAGAAGTGGAACAATAGGTTGACATTGCACAGCATAGTAAGAAGTATGAAAGTCATCTTTTGTATAAGCATTAATATTTGCGCCATTTTCAATGAGCCATTTAGCTATTTTTTCATTCTCATTCGGATATGCAGTCGTGAACATGAGTGCAGTTAAGTGGTTTTTTCCATAAGTAAAATCTAAATATACATCGTCTTTTTTTAGGTTACCAAAAGTATTGGATATGTACTTGTCGCAAAAAGGCGAGTTTTCACATTTACCGCGAAAAGTGTGCTGAAGATAAAAGCGGTTTCTCGCAGATTTTATTTGCAGTGTTTCTGCAACTTCTTCATTAGAGCTATTAAAGCTTGCGGATAGATTTTTTATAAGTTTGAGACACATTGCATCATTGTTGAGTAAATTGTGTAATGTTTTGTTTATTTGAGCAAATACACTGGTGAGTTGTGCAGCATCTTGTAATGACTCAGAACCATTGATGATAATGTGTTTAACTAATTCTGTTGGTAATTGTGGTTTAAATATTGATGAGCAATCTTCTGAGTTGTTAATTGTTGTTTTGTTGGCGCAGTTACATACACAGGAGCATACGTACAGGCGTTTATTTTTTTTAACTGACTTTTCCTCAGGTAAAACCAAAGGTTTATCCATTGCGTTGGTGTGTGAAGCAAAAAAAATAAGCGATACTACAAGTAATTTTTTGTTCATAATGTCCTGGTAGGCCATTCGTTGATCGGGAATAATAGATTTTTAGTATAATTGCTCGTAAAATGTACACGTAAGTTACACAATATTCAAGGTATATTTGTGTGACACCTTTTTTTGCCTGATGGATCTGGTATAGTTATACAAGAGGGTGGTTGAGTTTTATTACTTTTGATTCATTAAATTGTATGGAGTGAATGTTATGAAAATAATGACAAATTCTCTTAAAGTAGCATCATATCTAACTTTTTTAAAGTTCTCTGGTCTGATTAAAGTAAGTTTTTTGCTTGGTTCTCAGATGATATGGTTTTCTGGCGTAAACAGTGTTTTACCATTGGCGGGTGCTTTTGGTGGGTTATTCGGCGCTGGATTAGTCTTTTTGATGCGGCAATTGCTGCATCTTGTCTTCTTTAAAACGGTATCGTTAAGCTTTTTGGCTATGTGTATTCCTGGTTTTTGTGCGTCGCTTTATTGGGCTGCAATTAACCCTTCGATACGCCCCTTACGGGGCACTCAGGGCGAGCGGATTTTTGCTTTTACCATTCGTTTATTACTGCCTCTTGCATGCATGGGCTTTTTTGTGGCTCATCCAGTTGGTTCCCAGGCATTTTTCTATTCATTATATTGGTTAATTCCGGTTGTTTTATATTTTGTTCCCCGAAAATCACTCTTTTTACAAGCGCTTGGCAGTACGTTTGTGGCACATGCAGTTGGTTCTGTAATTTGGTGTTATACCGTTCCAATGATCGTGCCGATGTGGATGGCGCTTATGCCAATTGTGGCACTTGAACGCACATTATTTGCACTTGGTATGGTTGTTGCGCATCATGTGCTTACCTTTATTTTTGGTACAATTGATGCGATGGAGCAAGTTGATAAAAAACAAGCGGTGCCTGCTACAAAATGCTAAAACATCTTGCATGTATCATGGATGGCAATCGTCGTTGGGCAACTCGTCAAGGGTTGCTCTCTTTTCTTGGGCACAGAAAAGGGCTTGATGCGGTAAAATTAGTAATTGATTTTTGTCTTACAAAACAAATACCATATCTTTCTCTCTACACGTTTTCTACAGAAAATTTACAACGCTCACAAGATGAGCAACAATATTTATTTGAAGTGCTTGCACAGGAAGCATTGCAAGAATTGCCAGAATTTAAGCGTAAAAACATTCGTATGTGTTTTGTTGGAGACCGTGCATTGTTTCCAAAAAGTGTGCAACCAGTGTGCGAAAAAATTGAACAAGAGACTGCACACAGCACAGCGCTGCAGGTTAATTTTTTGTTGTGTTATGGGGGAAGACAAGAGATAGCCGATACAGCGCAACGTATTGCGAGTAAAGTTGCACACGGTGATTTACAATTGACTGATATTACGCCACATCTTTTTGAACAATTTTTGTGGACATCCGGTACACCATCACCTGATTTAATTATTCGCACTGGTGAGCAACACCGGTTGAGTAATTTTCTCCTTTTTCAGTGTGCGTATAGCGAACTATATTTTCTTGATTGCATGTGGCCAGATATTTCTGTGACAGAATTAGAATCGGCACTTGTCTATTATGATAAGTGCCGCAAAATGTTTGGGAAATAAGAGTTTTTGTTATTACGTTCCGAAATAGCGGTCGCCGAAATCACCAATTCCTGGAGAAATATATTTTTTTTCATTTAAGCGTTCATCAATTACGTTGACAACAACACTGATTTTTGGAAATTCTCTGCTCAATACTGTAAGACCCTCTGGAGCTGCACAGATTGAAGCGATAATAATGTTTTCCTCGGCTACGCCATGTTCTTTGAGCAGATTAATCAACAATCGCAATGTGCCACTTGTAGCAATCATAGGTTCCACTACAATGACCTTTGTTGCGTGAGTAAGTGTTGGTGAGAGTTTCATGTATTTGAATACAGGTTCTGCTGTTTCCTCGTTACGTTGAATTAAAATTTTATTAATTGGCGCATTGGGAAAATATTGGCTAAAAATTTGTAAAGGAACGTCACCAGAACGCATCACAGAAACAAGTTCTATAGTATCACTTAATACTTCTCCTTGACAGTGTGCCACGGGAGTATCGATTTCTACTGTTATTGTGTTCAGACATTCAAATACATTTATGACAAGAGATACAATCAGGTCTGTGGCAGCCTTACGAAATTGTTCTTGCGAACTGTTTATATCTCTCAATTGTGTCATTGATACGCGTTCGAAGGTGCTTAGTGTTGTGGAACATTTGACGATAGGAAAACGGTTTGTTGTCGCACAACAGTTACTTATAGATAACAAGCTGCAAGCAAAGATGATGCTATTCATGCGCAGGCGCGCAAAAGATGTGTGCATAGAAGCTCCTTCGTAAAATAGGGGTTGTTTTTTGTGAAGAAGATACAGTAAAAAATGCAAAAGAGCTATGCTTATTTGTTAATTTTATTAAATATACGTTATTTTTTGAGATGTTTTTTATTTATTTGAATGATACTCATAATAAATGCATGAATTTGTTCTTCACCGAATATATTTGCAGCGCCAAGGGGTGTCATACCACTGCTACCAGCAAGTTCAGGATCTGCGCCAGCTTCGAGTAGTATTTTTACTCCTGGCAAGTTTCTTAAAATAACGCTATATATGAGTGGCGTTAGCTCACCGAGAACAGATTGATTTGGATTTACTT
>DATEAY010000060.1 GCA_035288105.1 Candidatus Babeliales bacterium | reverse complement strand
GTGCCACGCAGTGGTGTATCGAAGGGTCAGGTGAAAAATAAACAAGGTAAAGTTTTTCTTAATGCGCATCCTTCGATACATTTTTGCAAGCAAAAACACTCAGGACGAGCGGGAAAAAGTAACAGAAGTTATATTGACAACATTGATGAAATAACCAGATAAGCAAAATACACCTTATGTACACAAAAAAATCACACATTCACTTTGTTGGTATCGGCGGAATAGGCATGAGTGGCATTGCAACCATCTTAAAACAGCAAGGCTATGCCATTTCTGGTTGCGATCCTGATATTAAGCAAGATACCATAGCGCAGTTAAAAAAATTAGGTTGCGCTGTATATCATGGTAACAACTCCACCGCCTGCGATGATACAACAATTGATATTCTTGTGTATATTCAAATGTACGCGACCACAATTCCAGCTGTTACAGCAGAAATCACACGCGCACAAGCACGCGGCATTCCTACTATTGCACGCGCGCGGATGCTTGCAGAACTTATGCGAACAAAATATAGCATAGCAATTACTGGTTCACACGGAAAAACAACAACTACTTCCCTTATTTCTCACATTCTGATTGAAGCCCAGATGGATCCAACCGTTGTAATTGGTGGACAACTTAAAAACCTTTCTTCCAACACTCGTATGGGAAACGGAGATTTTTTAGTTGCAGAAGCAGATGAGAGTGACCGGTCATTTTTACAACTCCTACCCACTCTTGCGATAATCACCAACATCGATTTAGAACATCTTGAAACATACACAGATTTGGATGACATCAAACAAGCTTTTGCGCAATTCATCAACAATCTTCCATTTTATGGAAAAGCAATTGTCTGTATTGATGATGAAAACCTACGCTCACTATTACCCATCGAACACATTAAAACAATCTCGTATGGCATAGAACAAGAAGCAGATTTTTGTGCGCGCAATATTATACTGAATGCCGATCACTCAATTTTTACTCTCTATAAAAAAAACAATCCTGAACCGCTCGGAAATGTTATGTTACCAATGCCTGGTAAACATAATGTTTACAATTGTCTTGGAGCAATTGCGCTTGCGCATGAACTTGCTATCGACTTTGAAACCATAACAAACAGCATTGCTTCTTTTGGCGGAATTGAAAGACGATTCTCCTTCCGCGGTACTTATAAAGGTGCAGAGATTTTTGATGATTACGGTCATCACCCAGTGGAAATTGAAAATACGCTTATTGTTGCGTGCAAACGCGCAAAAAATAAGGTCACAGTTGTTTTTCAACCACACCGATACACCCGTACGCAAAAACTATGGCAACAATTTTTGTCCGCTTTTTACAAAAGTGGAATAGATAGGCTGATTATTACTGATATCCACTCGGCTGGCGAACAACCAATTGATACAATTAGTAGCGAACGCTTGGCTCGCGAGATACAATCACTCAATCCATCGTTTTTTGTACAATACGTGCCTTTTGAAGATAACTTTGCGCAAATAAAAGAAGAAATAGCACGATCTGTTGAGGTTAATGACCTCATCTTGTTCCTTGGCGCAGGAAAAGTATATCATATCGCTCAGGAAATAGCCGAATAACCCATCCAATCGATTGTTTTCATATTTTTTATCATTTAAAATTCCAAACTATTGCCTTTATTGTGATTCTATTTGTAATATTATAGAGAATATAATAGTGTCTATAACAAAGGAGATTTCTCAATGGTGAACAAGAAACTTATTGCTCTTTTAGTAGCAATTTCAACAATTTCAGCAATATCAGCAGAATATGGTGAATGTTACCGTGATGCAGACGGATACCGTCATTGCAAAGGTGTAGTTTCTGCACCAGTTCAAGAAAGTGGAAATGTTGTTAAAAGAACAGGTCTTTTTGTTGGTAACGTATTCAGCGGTGGCAGAGCATCAGAAAGCTATGAAGAAAGACAAGAAAGACATCAACAAAAAAGAGACAGAAATAGAGCACGCGAAGATCGTTACTAACTACGACTAACAGTTAAGGGATTTTTTATGATGAATAAAAAATTGATTGTTCTTTTAGTTGCAATTTCAACAATTTCAGCACTATCAGCAGATTGTTATATCGATAACGATGGCTACAAACGTTGTTACGTTGGACGAGCAATAAACCCTGAGGATCTTCCTCGAGTTGGAAAAGAAACAAAAAATCTTTCGGATAACGACAGAAGAAATATGGAACAAAGAAATCAACAAGAAACAAACTGGCGTGAACGTATGGGAAGAGGAACCTATCGCGTACCTCCAAACAATCCATATGATGGCTCATTTTATAGTGATCCAACGTATTCAATAGGAAACGGAACAAATAGAAATATGGGGAATAGATAATGAAAACAGTTAATAAAGTAATGTTATTCGTTTTTGCATGCTTAACACTTTCTAACCTACCAATTCATTGTTTTTACAATGATGGATACCCAAGCGGTGCACTGAGTGGCGCTGCAATTGGTGGCCTTGCTGGTGGTAGAAAAGGTGCGGCAATTGGTTTAGGTGTCGGCGCAGGAATGGACATAATGGGTGCAGCAGCTCGATCAGATCGTCGCCGTTACGATGACGATTATTATGATAGAGATTATAGATCTTCACGTCGCTCAAGAAAACAACGCATGAGAGATCTTGAAAATGAAAACGCACAACTAAGACAACAATTGCAATACCAAGAATAAAAAAATCCCTCATCCCAACCCACTACTTATGAGCGAGCCTCTGTGCTCGCTCAAACCCCATATTACACTTCGTTACATATGGGGACCCCAGCGGAGCTAGGGATAAAAATATACGAACATCATTTATCTAGACAATAACTTGATTTTTTACATAAATAAAAATACACGAGTGTGAAGAATGATGATCATCATTCTTTATGATCACGGTACAATACCGGTTGGGACTTTCGAATTGCAACAATACTTCTGCAGAATCAAAAGAAACAAGATGTTGCCATCCATAACGTTCCATTTGATTCATAAAAAATTGTATCGCTTGAGTTTGCGAAAGTGGACTTTTGTAACCAAAAACTAATGTGTCAGTTTCTGTTGTGTAATCAGACGGGATAATACGTTCATCATAGAGAGGGATTGGAATATCAACTAACATTGCTTCCTGTTGAATAATAGTATCAAGAGTTTCATTCTTACTATCAATTAACAATTCATCAACATTATTTTTTTGCGGATATGATTGATGTTTTGTGCAAGAGGAAAGAAGCAAACAAAACACAAGCAAAACGCAACGTACTTTTACCAAATCCTACACCCCATGCTACGATTCTCTTCACATGGGGACCCCAACAAAGATCGACGAAAATTATTATGATTGAACTGGGCCACCAACAGAGACTTATGCTAAGCTTTTACAATGATATTACTCAGTAACTGCCTCTTTTTCAGTTGTTTTACGTTTTGCAATTGAAGCTTTTGTTTCTACAAGTTGCTTAACGTGTGCAGCTTTACCAACTTTTTTACGAAGATAGTATAACTTAGCGCGGCGAACATCACCTTTACTCAAAACTTTTATTTCTTTGATAAGTGGTGAAAAGAAAGGAAAAATACGTTCAACAGCAATTGAATTATCTGCTATTTTGCGCACGATAAAAGTACTTGATGCACCTTTTTTATGAATGGCAATTACGTTGCCCTGAAATGCTTGCAAGCGTTCTTTTCCTGCTTCTTTAATACTCTGTGATACAACAATCGTATCTCCAATACCAAATGTTGGAAGTTCACGATTTTGCATACCTATGCTGCGAATTGTTTCTTTAGTATAAAATGCTGCTTTTGACATGTGGAATCCTCTTACGACCTGTTTCGTATAAATATTTTTAAATATAACCTAAAAACTGTATTCCAGCAAATATTATAACCCAATATTCACTTAGTTCCATATTGGGTGCCCACTGAAGGACGCCAGAAATGGGCTGTAAAGTATCAGAATGAGCGCGATGGGTTAACACCAAGCCACCTATCAAGAACAATAGCCACTGCCGATCGCACCGATAGATGATTAAAATCAGAAAAACCGTTAACCGGAAGCAATAGATAGTCACATTGCGCGATTACTTCTGGAGAAAGCCCTTGGCCTGTACCAAAAAGCATCAAGACCGGCCTATCACTTTCCCAAACTTTCTTTTGATCATAGTAAGAAACAATCTGTTGCGCATCTGCCATTTGAGCTGATGTTGCCACAATAAGCGGTTTTTTACCTTCTTTTTCTTCTATCTCTCTAATAACTTCATGCAAAGAACCAAGCAATTGAGCAAGCTGAATGGCATCATAGCGACACCTATTATATTCAAAGCCTATTCCCTTTTTCCAAAAATCGAACATTTTTTGCACAATTTTTTGCTGATCAAGCAAAGGCGTTACTATAAAAAATCCTTCTATTCCATATGTCTTTGATGAACGAGAGATATCATGAATATCAATAGAAGTGACTGATGTTACACCCGGTTTTCGCTCTTCACCTATGAGCACATCGCTGTGCATAAGCGCCACATAATGTGGTGGAATATAGTGTCGTGCTAATTTTTTATCATGATCTGTTACATTATGAGATCGCAACCACAAAAAATGCTCTCGCACTGTTTTTTGAACTGCATGCTCACTGCGCCATTTTTCAATAGCTGCGTGGTTTCCAGAACGAAGTACATCAGGAACACGTTTGCCTTTCCACTCAAGCGGTTCGGTGTAGGAAGGAAAATCAACAAATGGTCCTGCAAATGATTCACGCGCAACCGATTCTTCCTTGCCAACAACGTGAGGTATAAGTCGTAAGACACCTTCAAGAAGCAACATCGCTGGCACATCGCCACCCATAATAACAAAGTCGCCCATAGAAAGAATCATATCTGCATACTCATCTTCCACCCGAGCATCCATTCCTTCGTAGCGTGCAGGTATAATCATCAAATGCCCACATTTCTGTGCGCGAGCTACAATAGTTTCAAAGACACGCTGATCAACTTTTTCACCTCGTGGCGAAAAGAAAATCTTAAACGCTTTACCATACTTCTGCTCTTTATCCTCAATCGCCTTTTGAACAACATCAGGACGAATGAGCATTCCTGCTCCGGGACCAAAGGTAGGAGCATCAATACGCTCTTTTGGTTGAACATACGAAAAAAACGATTGTACATCTATGTGTACAATCCCTTTTTCTTGCGCTCGACCTACCAAACTTGTGTGGACAAATGGATTATATAACTGCTCAAAAACAGTAAGAATTGATATTTTCATTAAGGCACAATTTCTAACCCCATGTTCCACTTCATTTCACACGGGGACCCCGGGCGAAAAATAACGAAACCAAGGATAAAAGGGAAGTTAAGTTAAAGGTTTACCGAGACAATTCAAGTGAAACTTTTTTTCCATTGGATGCCGCTACATCTATCAAGGCACGCAGTGATTTAATTGTGTGCCCTTCTTTTCCGATAACGCGGCCTCGGTCATCTGGCGCTACTTTAATTTCAAGAAGACTACCATCTTCTTTCTCAGTAACACTCACTACAACATCATTCGGATGCGAAACCAATTGTTGCACTACAAAAGTTACCAGTTCTCTTATCATACTCTCGCCTTACGCTGTTTGTTCAGCTTTTTCCGCTTTCACAGCTTCATCAGCACTTACTTGCACAGGAGCTGCTGCTGCTGATGTTCCAGACTTTTTGTACAAGCGATAGATTTTTTTTGCTGAATCTGTCGCGATTGCACCTTGAGCCAACCATGCTTGATAAATATCTTCATGGAACTGAATAACTGAACCATTAACCGGATCGAACGTTCCAACATTTGCAAGCACTTCTCCATCTCTCTTGCTACGAGCATCTGTCGCTATAATGCGATAAAATGGTCTATTTTTTGTTCCGATTCGAGATAAACGAATTCTAACTGCCATAGGAAATTTCCTTGCTAAAACTGACAAAATATGTACATATTGTACCCCATGCTACGTTACTCTACGCACGGGGACCCCTAACTAAAGAGGTTTTTTGGGCCTAAACTGACCCAAATTTATTTAATAGCTTAACATATTGTTTCGCTTCTTCAAAGCGTTTCAATAGCATAGCCACCTCTTCAATCTTTACACCGGCTCCAAGAGCTACGCGTTGCATCCTTGAATTATTCAAAACACTCGCATTCAATCGCTCTTTTAACGTCATGGAAGAAATAATTGCACGGAACCTTACCAATTCAACTTCTCCCCGCTGAATCATCTCCGGAGAAATCTTTGCACCCATACCGGGCATATACTTGAGCAATTGAGAAAGCGAACCCAATCTATTCATCATTGACATCTGATCAGCAAAATCCTGCAAAGAAAACGATCCTGACTTAAATGCTTTTTCTGCTTTTTCTTGTTCGTTGGCAGCAATTTTCTCTTCTGCATGTTCAATAAGACTACGAATATCGCCCATACCCAAAATACGCTCTGCTGCTCTATCAGGATAGAAAAGATTTAAATCGGTAACTTTCTCACCTTCACCAACAAATAATATCGGCTTTTTCAAGACAAAACGAAATGCAAATGCGGCTCCACCGCGCGTATCACTATCCATTTTAGTTAAAATAGCACCATGAAAACCGATTATATCATTAAATGCTTTTGCTATTGCAAGCGACTCTTGTCCCGTCATTGCATCAAGAACTAAAAATTTATAGCTCGGTTGCAGTAGCGCATCTACTTCTTGCAACTCGAGCAACATTGTATTATCGATGTGCAAACGCCCTGCAGTATCCAACAACATAACGTCATAGCCGTTATGTTGGCAAAAGAAAGAAATTTCTTTTGCTGCCATCACAGGATCGGTGCTTTTCGCACGATAAAAAGTAACGCCTACTTGTTTTGCAAGAATTTCAAGCTGATCTATTGCTGCTGGACGATAAAAATCTATAGATCCGACAAGAATTTTTTTGACCTGGTTATTTTTTTCAGCATCTTTTTTAATTTTGTATGCCAACTTACCAATTGTGGTTGTTTTACCTGAGCCTTGCAATCCCATAACCATTATTGTTGATGGAAAAGAGAATAAGAATGCTTTATCGTGCCCACCAAGAAAATCAATAAGCTTATCTTGCACAACCTTCATCAACTGCTCTGCAGGCTTTAGTTTTGCGGTTATTTTTTGCCCAACAACTTCATTTTTTACCGATTCAATGAATTGCTGCACAACACCATACGGAACATCCGCCTCAAGCAATCCTCCTTGAACAGCCTCAAGCGTTTCTTGAATATTATCTTCTGTTAAGGTTGTAACTTCAGTCAGACGAGAAAAAAGAGATGAAAATTTTTGCGAAAGAAAATCAAACATACCAAAAATCCTTTTACAAGACACAAGAATGCGCTTTATTTTTTTATTGGATTATCTTATCACAAAACTTCCCCTCAGGCCATACCTAACGCTACACAATAAGCAAATTTATGCTATAATTGTAAAAACTATTGACCCTCAGACGGCTTAAAAGCGATCAAATTTATGAAAAAACAAGCTACCGCTACCACAGTCCACCCAAAAACGCTTCTGTTGGGCGTACAAACACCTGAACATTACTTAGTCAATATGGAATCATATTTTGAAGAATTTCGTAATTTAGCTCGCACAAATGGCGTGCACGAACCTGAAGAAATGATGATAAAAATTCGTGACATTGACCCGGGTTACTTTTTGACCAAAGGTAAACGTGAAGAAGTAAAGAATTTTTGTGATGAAAATGACATTGAAGAAGTGATTGTATCTGAAGCACTTTCTTCACGTCAAGCGGGTAATTTGGGCGAATTATTACATTGCAAGATTTTTGATCGTACTGAACTTATTTTAGAAATTTTTGAAAAATCTGCTCACACCGCCGAAGGTAAAATGCAAGTTGCTATCGCGCAACTTCAACATAAAAAATCACGTCTTGCAGGAAAAGGTGTTCACTTTGCTCAGCAATCTGGTGCCATTGGTGTCCGCGGCGGTTTTGGTGAAACAGCAAAAGAAAAAGAAACTCGTCACATTGAAGACGGTATTCTACAACTTAAAAGACATCTGGCAAAAATGCATAGCGCACGTGAAACACAACGCAAACAACGCCTGAGCAATAATGAGCCAAACATCTGCCTTATTGGATATACCAACGCAGGAAAATCAACAATTCTTAATATCTTAACCAACAGTAATGTACTTGCCGAAGACAAACTTTTTGCAACACTTGATACCACAACACGCTCGTTGTTTATTGATGGTAAAAAGAAGGGTACAATTTCTGACACTGTTGGATTTATTCAACAACTTCCCCCACGATTAATCGATGCATTTAAATCAACACTTTCAGAATTACATCATGCCGATTTATTGCTCCATGTAATTGATGTTGCAGATCCAGGCTGGGAAAATCATATTCGCGTAGTTCATGAAATTTTAACAGATTTACAAGTCGAAACACCGATGTTATATGTTTTCAACAAAGCAGACAAAACTGATACAACACTGTTAAGCGGCGCACTTGAAAAATATCAACCTTATGTGGTTGTTTCATCTTTATCAAAAAAAGGCATCGCTCCTTTGGTTAAATATATTAAGAATTGGATGCCAGACGCAGATAAAAATTAAAAAACTTGGAGCCCTCGCATTTCGCTATGTTATATGAGGGCTCCAACAAACAATAATTTAAATTCTTACTTAACTTCCAAAGGCTTATTCACATCAATCTCAAGCTTATTACCATCTTCAAAATGTATGTGCAAAATACCATGTTTTTCATTGTCCCAATCTGTTGATTTGACGGGACGATTAAAATTGTCACTATGAAATAAAAGTTTGCTGGGATTATCTTTGTGAAAAAAGAAAACAGTGTGTGCTGTTTTATCTGAACCCATTACCGGTGCATTTATGGGCGTCGCTACACAATTATCCTTATGCAGATCCATTCCAATAATCATCCCACCATAAGACCACTCAATAACAAAATTTTTTTACCCATACATGAAATCATAGCACCCTCGTATTTTAAAAAAACAACTACCTTTTTACATCAATCAGGGGTTATCATACATACATCTAAAAAATTGTACATTCTTTCTATATCTTCAAAATGAATTGTTACATTGATAAAAAATCCTTTCTTGTGTATAACAAAATCAAAATGTGAAAACACAAAAAAGGAGTTTTTTTATGAAGCAAATCAAAAATACACCCTATTCTATCCTCGCTTCATCCTTCGATACACCACCTACGGTGGCACTCAGGACGAGCGGATCAGAGTCAACCCCAAAGTCTAAGAAATATATTCTCTTCTTTCCGCTCGCCCTGAGTGTTTTTGCTTCAAAAACGTATCGAAGGGTTGCGTTTCTGCTTCTCGCAATATCACCCCTTTGCCACGCAAAAGATACAATTACGTTTCAAGCAATAGAAAGTTATATAAATAAACCACAACCTCATTCGCATGTTGATTACCTCTCATTCGAAGCACTCTGCAAACACGCAAACGGACTTTTCTCACTTGAACATTATGAAGAAGCAATTGCATTTTATAAACAAGCTCTTGCATTAAATCCTACAAGTGCGCAAATTTTTTTTAATCTGGGACAAGCACTTTATTATGCAAAAAAATATCCTGAAGCTTTATATGCTTACAAAAGAGCCATTCAATACAAAAAAGATCATCATCGCGCATTTATGCAAATCGCAAAAATAATGATCGATGTAAAACAACCAAACGATGCAATTGATCCACTAAAAAGATCGTTGTTCATAGAACCAAAAAATGGGGATGCTCGCATCCTGCTTGCACGCCTCTACAACGATAAGCATTTTTTTAATCAATCAATAGATATTATTACCGAAGGACTTGAACTTGAACCAGATCATATCAACTTACGCTTTGAACTTGGTAACACATACAACTTAGTTAACAGACTTGATGAATCTCTCGCAATATATCAATATCTCGATCGCCTTATACCAAACAATCCATCAATATTATACAATATTGGCTTCACCTTCAAAAAAATGGGACTCCTGGCAGAATCACTTCCATACTACAATAGGACACTTGAACTTAATCCAGACCACTCGGAAGCAATCTTTAGTCGCGGACTTGCATACCTTGTCATCGGCGATTTTGAAAAAGGATGGCATGGTTACGAATGGCGCTATAGTCGCCCCTCACAAGGATCACTGCGCAGTTACGATGCACCACGCTGGGATGGTTCAGATTTGCACGGTAAAACAATATTGATTCATGCTGAACAAGGCCTTGGTGACACATTCCAATTTATTCGTTACGCAAAATTGGTTAAAGAAAAAAATGGCATAGTAATTGCAGCGGTACAAAAACCACTCATCACTATCATGAAACTTTGTAAATATATTGACCAAGTCATTTCAGTTGATGAAACACCGCCCCATTTTGATGTACATTCACCAATTATGTCATTACCTTACGCTCTTAAAACAACTCTTGATACAATCCCTGATGAGATACCATATCTATACGCTAACGAAAAACTCGTCACCGATTGGAAGCAGAAACTTGCTGCAGATAAAAATTTCAAAATCGGAATCTGTTGGCAAGGAAACGATAACTATGCAACACCACTACTGCGCGCAACTGTCGCACAAAAATCAATTCATCCAAAACAATATGCACCAATTTGTGAAGTTCCTGGTGTAAGTGTATATAGCCTGCAAAAAACTACCGGAACTGATCAGCTTAATGATCTACCATCTCACATTAAAATCATTACTTTTGAGGGCGATTTTGATCAAAGCAATGGTCGCTTTATGGATACAGCTGCAGTGATCAAAAATCTTGATCTTGTGATTACCGTTGATACATCAATCAGTCACCTTGCGAGTGCTCTTGGCACGCCAACGTGGGTAATGCTTCCTAATCCTGCTGATTGGCGCTGGATGCTCAATCGCACTGATTCTCCGTGGTATCCAAAAGTACTGCGATTGTTTAAACAACCAACACCAGGAGATTGGGAAACAATGATTTTGGAAGTAGCTGAAGAACTGACCCTACTTCGCCAAGGCTACGAAGGGCAAGAAAAACATATTGCCCAGAAGGTCAAATAATTAATCTGTGTTCGTATCCTTCGACAAGCTCAGGACGAACGGGGAGTTTATTATCAAAACCTGCTCGTCTTAAACCTCGATGATTCAAACACCAATTATTGTGGTCATGTTTATAAAATATAGATCATCATCCCGTTCGTCCTGAGCCTGTCGAAGGATACGAACTCAACCGAAAAAACACTATGAAAAAAATAATAATCGCCGTGTTAATATACGCAATTCCACTACACGCAACACCATCACTAGAAACAGGAATGGAGTATCAAAAAGGTGAACAATACACTCAAGCCATCGCATGTTATGAAGAACTGTTAGCAGATAATCCCGTCAACATCAATGCATACTTCAGTCTAGGATGCTGCTATCTTGCAATTGGTAACAAAGAAAAAACTATTGCAGCATTTACAAAAGCTCTGCAACTAGATCCACACGCACTTGCTGCCAAATATAACTTAGGCTATGCATACAAAACATTTGGCGAAATAGACACCGCAATTACAATCTACAAAGAAATTATTAGTGAAAATCCTGATTATGAACCAGCACAACTTGCTCTTGGATTTGCATACATTACGCAGGGAGACTTTGAACGTGGCTGGCAACAACATTCACGATATCTTGCTCAAAGTGGAAAAAATGGTGACAAGCTACGATCGTTTTTGGAAAACAATGACATCCCATACAAAAAAATTCTGTTGCGTCCCGAAGGAGGCCTCGGTGATACACTTAATTTTGTACGCTACGCAAAGCTATTAAAAAATATGGGCGCAGATGTTATTGTCAACTGCCAAAAACAGCTTGTTCCATTGCTTTCTCGCTGTACCTGCATTGATCAGCTAATACCATCTGGCACACCTATACCATCATACGATGCGGATGCAACACTCATGAGTCTTCCTGCAATTTTTGCTGATACTCAAGATACGGTACCCAAAGATATACCATACATTTTTGCAGATCCAACACTCATCACATACTGGCAGGAACAACTTGCTCATGACACCAATTTTAAAGTTGGTATTTGTTGGCAAGTGGATGTACACAATGATATGTCAAAATTACCTATCGCTCGTCGTGGATATCCACTAGAATGTTTTGCTCTTTTAGGCGATCTTGAAAACGTAAGTTTTTATAGTCTGCAAAAATACGATGGTACAGAACAGCTTTCCACACTACCATCATATTTTAAATTACATGCATTCGAAAATTTTGATGAGCAAGCAGGACCATTTATGGACACCGCAGCACTCATCAAAAATCTTGATTTAGTAATCACCGTTGATACTGCAATTGCACATCTGGCTGGTGCTTTAGGCTGTAGTGTATGGCTATTGCACCCATATGCAACTGCTGATTGGCGTTGGATACATGGAAAAACTGATTCATATTGGTATCCAACAATGCGAATTTTTAAACAACACAAACCATTTGGCTATGACGATGTGCTGAAAGAAGTGAAAACTGAATTAAGTAAACTAAGCATATAAAAATGGCACAAAAAAAAGAGGGGCTTAAAAAAGCCCCTCTTTTTTTTGTGTTTTAATCTGTTTTCTTACTACCTGTAACCATGTGCATACCTGTCACAACTAACTTTGCAATTATTTGCGGACCTACTGCCTTAACGGTATCTTTTATAGGAGAATTAACATGCTTACCAACAGTTCCCGGTACAATGTCACCAGAACCCAAGCTATGTCCATTTTTAGCAAGGCAACGACCAACTTTACGAGCAACAAAATTAGCCATAAAATTAGTCGCTACATCTACGAATTCAACATTTTTGCTATCCGTCACATAACCCATCGTTTCCATGGCAGCTTTTGCGGCATCTGCATCTTCAGGCAAAGCAGTTGCAAAAGCGATAGCACCGATCGTAGCTTTGTTATTCTCAACAAATTGTACAGCAGCATTCTTATCTGCCCAAGCATTTCCAACAGAAATAGCCGCAGCTACCACGACAACATGAGAAATTGTACGAAATGTATTCATGAAAGAACCCTTTTTTTTAGAAACAACAATTCACAGGTTAATCTATACCATACAATACAAATATCAACATAAAAATGAAACTGTTATCAAAAAAATCATTACTGCTTTACTTTATTTTTATTTTTTTGTACGACTAGGCACAGTAAAAGAAGTTGCATGATTAATTAAGGAGAGTCATGGAGCCAACAGAAAATATCATTCTTGTGTTCATTATGAACATACTATTTTTAACCCATCAAACTTACTGCCAAACTGTTACCGCTGAAATTTCTTACGGTGAACTGATTGATAAAATAACTATTCTGAATATTAAATCACAACGTATCATCAATGAAGAAAAACTAAAAAATGTTCGTACCGAATTTGCATCACTACAAGATACATGCAACCGCTATATTGGCAGTCGTGAAGACATCGCACAACTACAAGCATTGTTGCAAAAGATTAATGAGGAACTTTGGGATATTGAAGATGCAATACGCGTTAAAGAACGCAAACAAGAATTTGATGCTGAATTCATTGCAATTGCACGTAGTGTATATATTACCAACGATAGGCGTTGCGCAGTTAAAAAACAAATTGACGTGTTACTCGGATCTCATCTGACTGAAGAAAAATCATATGAGAAACTTACCTGTAACTAAGTGAAACTTTAGCCCCAGCTTCGTAAACTACGCCGGGGACCCCGCTGAAGAATAAAGAATACGAACAAAATCTTGAAGTAATTACCGCGCATTATAAACTAAGATATAGCAACAATCATTTATCTTAACCTAATCCCCATGCTCTTCGCGCTCATCCTGAACTTGTTGAAGGATAAAGCGCGCTCTGATCCTTCAACAAGTTCAGGATGAGCGCAGTGAAAAAAGCTAAACGGAAAAATAATGCGCGATTCTTTTAATAATTTTTTAGAAAATAATCTCAATCCGTCACAACAGAAAGCAGTGCATCATGAAGCCGGTCCGATTCTTGTTGTTGCCGGTGCTGGTTCAGGAAAAACGCGCGTTATTACGGCACGCATCACCAACCTAATTCTTAATAAAAATGTTTCTGCCTCATCAATTGTGGCACTTACATTCACCAATAAAGCTGCAAACGAGATGAAAGAACGTATTGCATCTTTTTTAGGAAATCATGACGAGCTTCCTTTTGTTGGAACGTTTCACTCCTATTGCGTACAACTGCTTAAAAGATACCAAGAATATTTACCTAATCCTTTTTTTTCCATCTTAGACAGCGACGATAAGCAAAAAATGATCCAAGGAATTTTACAACGCAACGGGTTACAAAAACAATTTACCGCAAAAAATATAGCTCATATGATTTCGCAGATGAAAAATCATATCGATGAAAAATCTCAACCAGCAATGGAATATGTGTCTCATCCAATGCTCACTGATGTTCTTAATGCATACGAAACAGAAAAAAGAAGTTCTAAGTGTCTTGATTTTGATGATCTGTTGCTTGAAACGCTAAACCTACTTACAAGAAACAGTGTGATTAAAAACAGATTCCAGGAAAAAATTCGCCACGTTTTAGTTGATGAATATCAGGATACTAACGTAGTACAGCATGAACTTTTAAAAGTCATGGCTCTCAGCGATAAAACCCTTGCGATAGATTCTGTCTGTGCTGTGGGTGATGAAGATCAGTCAATTTATTCATGGCGCGGTGCAACAGTAACAAATATGGCCAATTTTAAAATAGTGTTTCCTGGCACTACCATTATCACAATTGAACAAAATTACCGTTCCGTGCAACCCATATTAACATTGGCTAACCATACCATACAGAATAATACCTGCAGAACACCAAAAAATTTATGGTCAGAAAAACAGGGAAGTAGCAGAATACAAAAACTTCTTTGTTTGACTGAGTATCAAGAAGCACGGGCAATTGCACAATTATTGTTAGTAGCAAAGTCGAAATATGGACTCAATAATGTTGGTATACTCTATCGCACTCATACACAGTCACGTGCACTGGAAGAAGCGTTACTCAAAGAATCTATTCCTTACCGCATTATTGGTGGCATTCAATTTTATGAACGTAAAGAAATTAAAGATTTGCTTGCGTACTTAAAAATTATTGCCAATCCATTCGATAGAACATCCTTTTTCCGTATTATCAATGTTCCTGCACGTGGCCTAGGTGATAAATTTGAAGAAATGTTTTACACACAGTGGGCCAATGAACCGTTTGCCACGTGGCATGATATTATTAAACACTTATCTGCAGATGGGAGTCTGGGTAAAGCAAAAACTACAACAATTGAACAATTCGCTGCACTACTGCAAAAAATAGAACCCTCAACACCGACAAGCAAAGCACTTGAGAACATTATTGTAAAAACCGAATATATCAGCTACATCAAAAATAATGATGAACCACAAGAAGCACAAACTCGTCTTGACAACATTAAAGAACTTCTTGATGCAGTAAACCATTTTGAAAGCAATGGCATTACAACTATTTCTGCCTTTCTTGATGAAGTTGCTCTTATGCAAGATAAAATGAGCAAACAAAATAGAGATGCTCAAGCTGTTTCTCTTATGACGCTACATGCAGCAAAAGGATTAGAATTTGACCTAGTAATTTTACCAGGGGTTGAAGAAGGAATAATACCAACAACGCGCTCACTCAATTCCAATGATGCAATTGAAGAAGAACGACGTCTTTTTTATGTGGGCATTACACGAGCAAAAGAACATTTATTAATTACGTACACAAAACACCGTTACTCATATGGTCAAATGATTGACCAATTACCTTCGCCATTTTTACAAGAAATACCATCGCACCTTGTACCGTATGAAGATTGCTCGTACTGGAGTATTACGCAAGTGAATCAATTCTTTGCTGGTTGGTTAGGAACTATATCAAAAAAATCTGATATTTATATTCCCTCCTTCGCTAAAGCTTCCTCCTTCGCCAAGGCTTCGGCGGACGCGACGGCGGGCGAGCCTACACAACAGTTTCATAAATCAACCCCAGCAAAAAACACCGTCATCGAACAAAAAAAGCCTCTTTTAGCATCAACCACCTGGAGAAAAAATCAGCCAGTAAAACATGCAAAATATGGCGTTGGAACTGTTCAAGAGATTGAGGAAAAAACAAGCGGAGAAACACATATCACCGTGCGTTTTAAAACCAGTATAAAAAAAATAGTTGCACAATTCTTGCAGCGGCTGTGAGAATGGAACTATGAATAAACCAACATTATACCTAAGCCTCTGTACTGATTTTTTTGATCTTGATAAACCAAAAGCCTCGCCAGAAGAATATGCTTTTTTTCGTCATTACATTGCCAAAAGCACTGGTCCTGTTTTGGAGCCAATGTGTGGAACAGGACGCTATCTTATTCCTTATCTTGAAGAAGGATTCGATGTAGAAGGTTTTGATGCATCACCATTTATGCTCAATGCTTTGTACAAAAAATGTAAACAAAAAAATCTTACTCCGCGTGCTTGGGAACAATTTTTGGAAGGCCTGCCAACAACAAAACTGTACAATCTTATTTTTATCCCTGACAGTTCTTTTTGCCTATTCTTAAACCCCGCTCATATCAAAATGTGTTTACAAAAAATATATTCACTCCTGCAACCAGGTGGAACTTTTGTATTCGACGTGGAAACTGTCTACGCAATACCTGCAAAAATTGGCTTATGGCATGGAAAAGCGTACAAAAAAACAGATGGTACAACAATAATTTCTAGCACTTTACCTCTTGGAATAGAAAACAGTGTTGCAACCGTCATTTGCCGCTATGAACTGATGGATAAAACTGAGATTATCAAAACAGAAATGGAATATTTTCAAATCAAACTTTACTATCCAACAGAAATGGATGCACTGCTCAAACAAGTTGGATTTACGCACATTAAAAAAATAGAAGCATACGATCTTAATGGCACTCCATCTGCACAAGATTACACCATTGTGTATGAATGCATAAAATAATTTATTGATTGCTCGAAAGTAATAATGAAGCTCATTTCCGGTTCTCTAAAACTATCCCTAGTATATCCATTATTTTTTCTTGGGTTACTATTTTCATCTGAGCATCACAATCCTATACATAACATACCCGCAAAAACTGCAGCTTTCGAGTTAACACCATCTCATTTACATAGATCTGTTGATTATTTTTCTAAAATCAAAAATTTAAATAATATCACTCGGCAAAACAGACTTGACCGATTGCTACAGGGACTTAACACAACACCCAAGACATCTGATGAAAATTTTACACCCCAAAGCATATACAATCCCATTCAATTACAACGCCATACAATACTTGAAAGATTTCTGAACAATGACCCCAAAACACACGAAATCTCTTTCAAACAATACTCTCTCAATAATAAAGCACAAAAATATTTATCTTCTCACAATATCGATATCGATGCGTTCCAATCATGTCATGGTAATCTTCTTCAACATGCAATTCACCAGGAATTTATAGTATTAACTGACACCACGGCCCATGTCTGGAATCAACGAATTAACTGTCAAGAAGTTAAGGACCTTACTGCTGTTGTTGGCAATTTTATTATCGCGGGAAATTCATTTAATCACACGGGAGAAGTAAAAAAAGCAATGGCACTAGCAGACGCCAGTTGGGCAATTCTCGATTGTATACGTGCAGCCGGCGAAGGAATTGTGCAGGGATTATCAGCAGTTATACATGATGTTAGACATCCTATTGAGGCTATACAAAATTATGTACATGCAACAATAACATGTGGCCATTATTTATACATAGCATTACAAGAAATAGATGCAACAACAGAAGCTCTTATATCTGGCAACTTTGACCTATTAGCCGATAAATATATCTCGTGGAGTGAATGTTGCAAAAATATTGCCTATGGACTTTCTGAATATAGCAAAGAACTGAAAACGCGCGATATTGTTAAAAATCTAGCCAACACAGCTGTGCAATGTTACGCAACTACACGCGCAATTAATGGCTTTAGCTCTCTTTTTAACAGTGCACATAAAAGCGCTCTTTTGATAGCCAGAAAAATGAATGAAAGTGTTCAAAAAAGCACGTTATTGATGTCCACAGAAGATATTCCATTACGCATTGCTCAGCAAATTCTTCAACAACCAAAAAAAATATCCCGTGTAAAGGATCATCTTTCTCAAGTAATTTCTCAATTTAAAGGCAAAAAAATAAAAGTTGGCAAAATAACCTGCTTGCTTGATAAAAAAGGACTAAAACATATTCTTGAACGGCACCATCCAAAATATTGGAATGGAACTTTGAAAGATAATCAAACTTTTTTAAACAAAGAAATGAATATTTCTGATATTGTCAGCAATATCAGAAATATTATCAAACAAAATAAAGAAATAATAATTCAACAAGGCACAAATCGTAAATATCAAATCAACGGCGTGATTGGAAACATCAAATACAGAGTAGGCTTTGATCGTGGAAGAATAGGCCAATTTTATATACCATTGCAACAATAGTAATAACGAAAGTATTTTCTCATGTTTATCATCAAATCATACATCAAATATCCTAACATACCTGTTTACGATCTTGAAGATGTTGAAAAGAGACCTTTTCACTATTTCATCGATATCAATAACTCAGAAGAAATTTTACGTATAAAAAAAGATTTAGATTTAGATTATATAGATGGAGTTCTACACCTAACTTACAACAATCAAGTCATTATTAGTTTTAGATCATACGATTTGATTGATCATTTGTGGGCCTATTTTTTAAATATGGTAGAAGAATTCTTACAAAAAAAACGATCTGAAATGTCTTTTCCTGATCAACCAACTCCTATCTCTATGAATTATATTTCTGACGATTATATACTTTTTTCAATAAATTTTACTCAATGGACATTGCCAAAATATGAATTTTTTAATGCCTTGCTTTTGGGAGCCAAAGATTTTTTTGAAAAAATAATGTTATTAATTGAAGAAGAAAAAGATTCTTGTATGTTTCAATTGAGAAAAATCAAAAATCTAGAAAAACAAGTTAATGCTTTAAAAAAATAATATGTTCTTTATTAAATCATGTATTAAATACCCAAATATGCCCGTTTACAATCTTGAAGATGTTGAAATATGAAAAATATATATAAACTACCTGCATATGTCGGAATAGTTCTTAAGAGGAATACGCAATTTTTATTAGTACAACGCCACAACACCGATTGGATGTCTGGTTATTGGAACTTTCCTGGAGGATTGCTCGAAGAAAATGAAACGTTAACAACTGCAGCTGCTCGCGAAACTCTGGAAGAAGTCGGTGTTGTTGTCAATCCATCTGATTTTACTCTTGCACATGTTCTTCATGTACGCGCTAATGAAAAAAATACACGAGATATTATTGGAATATATTTTATGACAGAAGTGTGGCAAGGAACTCCAACAAATAAAGAACCACATCGACATAGTGCTGTGGCATGGTTTGATATTAATGATTTGCCATTACATATAACTGAACATGCACTGTTGGCAATAGAGAGCGTCAAAACAGGTAAAAAATATTCAGAAAATGGTTGGAAAAACGCCACTTAAGTTGCTTTTTTCAACAGTCACATTTGGCCAGCAAGAAACTAATTCTTGTAACAATGGCACATAGTGATGTTTGAGGTAACAATCAAAAAATGCACCAACATATGCATGAACAATTGTATGCGCTAGAGTTCCATCAATTAACCATCGCGTAAGAACGGAATCAGGAATTAATCCTGCATCAGAAAATGTATCATGCACAATACCCTTTATTGTAATTTTGTACACATCACTATTCTGACCGGCTATGAATGTATTAATTAACGGAAGTGACGCGTTATTAAAGTGCATTGACCACATGAGCGCATCTCTTATTGAAATGATAGGAGAAAATATACTTAATCCCGGAGCTACAAAAGATCCGATAATGAACATAGTTGGCTGATAGATGGGCGCACATGCATCTGTTCCGTATAGCGGCCCATCAAGATTAATAGCTGCCCCAATACGACTATCTCTACGACATAACTGCATTGCAGTTGATCCACCCAACGAATGGCCCATTGCACCAATACGTGACATATCAATTTTATTATAAAGAACTGACTCTTGATTTATATTCTGACGTGCACACTCATCAAGTGCACGTACCATATCTTCAACCCACATATCTGCTTCTATATCATACATATTTTTACCAACCTGATGATGTACCGGTGCAGGGAAAAGGTACTGAGCACTTTTACCGGTAGACAGTTGAATTGGTTTGCATCCATACGTGTGCGATACACTTGCTACAACATATCCACGCGATGCACAATACTGACACAACTGTGTGTACGTCATACCATTAAAAATGTCCCCTAATCCATGAGAGAAAAGGATTAAGGGACATTGTTCTTCTTGTGTAATAGGAATCCACACATGCAGCATAAATTCGCGATAAGGATGCGCTGCACCATGCGGATATAGTTCTTGTCGTGATGTATCAATAACATGATACTGAGTAAAATCATATGAAAAACAAGGTTCTGATTTTATATGTACAAAGCATAACAATAAATTTGCAGCGATAACGATTAAACTTAACCGAACTATGTCTCTGCGCTCATCCTGAACTTGTTGAAGGATTAAGCGCGCTTTATTCTTCAACAAGTTCAGAATGAGCGCGATGGATAACCACTCCATTGTACCAGACATCCTACCCTACCTTTTTTATATAATCGGATTTTTATAAAGTACTGTCCTTTATATCACGCAATGCTTCTTCTTTACCAACAAAATTTTTAACTTTAACCCATTTGCCTGGTTCTGTACTCTTATAATTCTCAAAAAAATGTTTAATCATATTTTTAGTAGCATCATCAAGATCTGTTAAATCGTTAATATTAGCATAGAATGGATCAACTTTTTTTGTTGGCACCGCAATAATTTTGTTATCAATGCCCGCTTCATCTTCCATTTCTAACATGCCAATAACGCGCGATGGCACAATGGAACCTGCCTGAACAGGATACGAAGAGATAACCATCACATCAACCGGGTCACCATCTTTTGCAAGTGTATTAGGTATATAGCCATAATTAAAGGGATATGCCATTGCTGTGTACATAAAACGGTCAACGACCAACATACCGGTTTTTTTATCTACCTCGTATTTGATCATCGAGTTTTTAGGGATTTCAATCAAAACATTAATTTCATGCATGGAATTAAACCTTTGGAATAATAAAAAAATTTGTATAGTATTTAAAGTGATTTTATCAAAAAATCATTCTTAATTCAATCTACAATTGCAAACTGTTATTTTTTAAAAAGCAAAAGTACCATTGCTGTAAAGCTCAGGATCGCCGCATACATAAGACCAGTTATTGGTGCTACAGCCATCCACAAAAAACCAACAACCATGCTTGATAAAAGATCTCCAACACCATCAACTGATTGCAACAACCCTAATCCTGTACCGCGAATATGTTCTGGCAAAATATAGGCCGCATGAGCTTTTTCCAAAGCTTTGACTGTGCCAGCACTTAACCCTGCACAACCAAAAAAGATTAACCAAACCCAAAGATGCATTGTTTGCACCATAAAACCAAGTGTGGTAATACCAAAAAAACCAAACCCAAAAACTGCTAACAATGCCTTGCGGTTCACATAATCACTCAACGTACCCATACCAAATTCACTCAATGCTCGAATGATATTAAAAAATGCATACAACAAAACTCCTGATGCCGTCGCAACTACAAATGAATGTTCTTGTCCAAGAACTGTTTGAACACGATAAATAAGCAATGCTTGATTAAAATTACCCAACCCAAATGTAAACATTATCCATAGAAAAGAAACAAATTCTGATGGCAGCATTTTTACTTGATCAACAAAGTGTATCACATGCTCCGTACTTGTTTCCCGCTTCTCTTCAGAAGTTAAAAATATAATGGAAAGAACTGAAAAAATACTAGGAATAATCGAAATGAAAAAAATTGATGGTAATGAAAATTGCATTCTTAATAAAAAAAATACTGTCAGCGGACCTGCTAATGCACCCAACGTATCCCATGCTCGTTGCAATCCAAAAACACGTCCATAAAAAGACAGTGGAACAATTTTTGCAATCCATGTATCACGCATTGGCTCTCTAATTCCCTTTGCCAGCCATGCAACTATTTTACATACAAAAACGGCAAAAACTGTTTTTGCCGTTCCCATTAATGCAAGAAAAATTCCCGCAATGCCATAACCCGCAATTAAAAATGGTTTATAAAAAGGCACTCTGTCAGCAAGCCATCCAGACAAGAGCTTTGTTACCGTAGCTCCAGCATCGGCAAGGCCCTGAATTGAGCCTAGCGCAAATGGTGCATACGTTGATCCTACCAGTTGTGTAACAAACATCGGCAAAATGGCAGTGCCCATTTCGTGGCACCAATCACCAAAAAAACTGGCTGAACAAAAACCAATAATATTTCTATTCAACCAGCTTTTCATGTGTTTCCAATGTATAAAACTTTGACCAGGTGCGCTCATCCTGAACTTGTTGAAGGATCAGGCGCACCATGTAACCTGTATACAGAATAATTTTATACAAAATCAAGCAACCGCTTCATTTCGTAACGCCCATACACCCAACCAACAACAATAAAACCACACAGCACTGCACAACATATTCCCCACGGCAAACAATCCCCTTGCCCCAACAATGCAGCACGAGTTCCTTCCATCACAAAAAGAATTGGATTACACAGAAATAGGTATGCTAACGGTTGTGATAATTTATATATCGCTGCCCATGAAAACTGAAATCCACCCAAAAACCAGAGCGGAAAAATAAATCGTGACCAGACATTTTCCATCTTTGACATTGCACCAACATGAGCAGTGACGGCAATAGTAAATATCCCATAAAAAATGTTTGCCAAAACAAGCATAATGACAAACTTAACCCACGATACTGTTGCAAAACTAAAACTATTCCACAACAATAATTTACCAAAAGGTAACATTATCAAACTTAAGATAATACCAATCAATGTATACGAGGTTATCATACTCCACCACACAATTGCAGGACTCAGCGGTAATGTTAAAAGATAACTAATATGCCGATCACCTTCAAAATCAACAATACATCTGAATGAATTGCCATACACCTCAAAAAGACCAACAGTTCCTATGACTGTTGCCAATTGGAAACAACCATAATCACTTGCAAGGCCAAACTCTTGCATAATATACCCCATTACCACCAATGAACAAAACGCCCAAATATAAAAATTGATGGCTTTTCCCATTAATTGCTGCCGTGCAATATAAAAATGAGTACGCACTAACTTCCAAAAAATATCATTAAAACGAAATAAACTTACGTTCATACCATCCCTTACGTATGTGATGCATTGTCCATCAATGCAATAAATACATCTTCTAAATTTTTCATCTTAAAATCAGCTTTCAGTTTATCCGGAGTATCAATCAACTTGATCAACCCACCATCTAACACACACACGCGATCTGACAATTGCTCTGCTTCATCAAGATAATGTGTTGTTAAAATAACAGTCACTCCCAATGCTTTTAAGTCTCTAATTTGCTGCCACAATTGTCGCCTAATATGCGGATCTAATCCTACTGTTGGTTCATCCAAAATAACTAATTCAGGATTGTGCACTAACGCACGCGCAATCATAAAGCGTTGTTTATAGCCACCAGAAAGCACATTAGCTTTTTGATGCAAATACTGCTCCAAATCAAACTGTTTAATTAATAGCTTAAGACGTGAGGCAATCTCTTCATCAGACATCCCATAGTAGCTACCAGATAGCCTTAAGTTTTGTTCCAGTGTAAGTTCTGGATGCAAGTTTGGTCGCTGGGGGCAAAAACCAATTTTATATCGGTACGTTGCAACATCGTTATAAATTGATTTGCCATCAATTTCAATATCGCCTTCTGTTGGTGGATGCAACGTTGCAATAATAGATGACAAAGTTGTTTTACCCGCACCATTGACCCCTAAAAGACCCAAAATTTCACCCTTATAAATATCAAGAGAAACACCTTTGAGTGCTTCTTTGGTATCATACTTCTTTTTGATATTCTTTATCTTCAACAAAACAGTATTCATGAGAACTCCTTTATGCTCAACGCACAAATATAGTAACAAAAATTGCGCATACAAAATGCACACAAAATAATATAAACAGATTAAAAAACAGAAGTTAGTTAAAAAAACAGAAACAGCTAGAACCGCATATATGCGCTCAGCTGGTAATTATTGAGAACTTAGAGAGTGATTTCCATGATTGGTATCTCCTTCAAGAGGAATTAATTTGATATTACTTATTATGATAACAAACAAAATAACCGCGTCAAGCGACTTTCAAAACCAATTATTTGTTCTTTTATACACTGCGCAGTATCATAATCGCTATCGTATACCCCTAGCCAAAAGTAACCAATGAAAAAGAAAAAATATGAATGCTGCTTTTGTAGCAAAGAGATTGTCAGTGATACTGTAGATGTTACCGCTTTGATTGTTATCACCAATTTTGATAAAAGTGAGAAAAAACAAGAAGTGCAACAACTATTTTGTCACATTCTGTGTCTTAAGGAAAAACTACCAACAACTGTTCCTTTGTATGGACTTACGTCAGAAAAAACTAACATCTAAAAAGGGCCGTGACTTACCATGAAGCATCCAATAAAATTTTTTCGCTTCTTATTCACTTTTCTATTGCTTTATCACGGAATAGTCATTACACACGAATATCAACATCCCTATGTAGTTATCAATTTCCAACAACAAACTTCTAACATATCCAATATAGCTTTTACCGCACGTCCAACTCTCCGTGTAAACACAAATAATCACTACAAAAATTATTACCCTACACCAGAACAGCTAGCCATTGTTATGAGTTGGATGCAAAAACTCTATCCAGATAATATCACTGCCACCACACCACCACAAAAAAAACCTTCTCCACAACAACAAAATCAATCAATTCCAGCAACCATTGCTACGCCAGTAGAAAATATCACTCAACAAAAATGTGATGCCACGCACATTACTGAATTAGAAGATCAATTTTTTATCTATCAACAATGTCCTGAGTGGGATAAACACACACGTGTTATTGATGAGCGCACGAACGCCCTTAAACAACTCAAAAATGGCAATCAGGCGCATACTGCGCAGCGCTATGCACTTTCTGAAAAAATGCAGCGTTACTGTAATGATCACTCTATAAATACCAGCTCACTGGAACAGTGTGAAGGTGATATTTTACAACAAACAATTCACAATGAGTTTGTTACTATCACAAAAAAAAGCGCCAACATTTGGCACAAAAATAAATCTCCCAAAGCATTCAAACAAGTAACAAGCATTATTGCCGATTTTACCGATGCAGGTATTGCATGTAATCATGCACATGAAACACGTAAGGCACTTGCTCTTGCCGATGCCTGTTGGATGATTCTTGATTGCATCCAAGCTGCAGGAGAAGGTTTACTCGAGGGCGCATATCATACCGTTGATGATATAATCCATCCCGTGCGTACCGTACAAAATATTGCAGAAAGTATTGCCATCTGTGGTTATTATATTGGCAAAGTAGCAATAGAAATTGGAGAGCTAAGTTATCTTGTTGTTGCAGAACCTGCGGATAAAACATATCAAAAGCTTAAGGAATGGGCTGATACTTTTGCCGTTATCTATGATGGCATAAAAGAAAAAAGCTCTACCCTCAAAACACGTGATGTGATAAAAGAAACCGTTTCTTTGGGTACACAATTCTATACAACACCAAAAGCATTACATGGTATTGGAAAATTATTTAAATATGCCCACAAAAATGCAATCAAATTAGCGGAAAATGTATCACGTTCCGCTAAAGCACATGCGTTAACCACACCCGAAGGAATCGTTGTTCGCATTGCTGATAGTACTGTTGAGTTTATGAAGAATGAATTCAATTTTTCTTCCTCAAAACTTCCCACGGTTCCGAATATGGCAGAATTTTTCAAGCTTCCATTTGGACAAAAATTAGTCGACAAAAGTCAAAGAACTCCATATACCTATCAAAAAAATATTATATATAAATTAACAGAAAACATTCCTGGTACAACTTTGCGAAAAAAGCATTTCTATTATTTAGATCGCCTTCATGGAGATCATTTAGAAATATTTAACAGCCGATTTGAATTCATTGGAGTATATAATCTAGATGGAACATTTAATATATCGAAGTACAATGCTGCTAGAAAAAGTGGTCGAAATATTAGAGACATTATGAAAGGCCGTCAGTGAACGATCAGTTAAAAAAAACATTACAAAACTTAGAGCAGTTGAACCAATATCTTAACAATCAAATAATTACACAAAATGTTTTAAAAGAAGAAGAAGAAAACATTCATCAAATGAATGATTTAGACCTCAATACGTCAGAGCATCTAAACCAACTAATAAAAACTAAAGATATTAATGCTATCATGGAACACATTGGTTATGTAGATGTAAATCTGGGTCTTTACGAATGGCATCTGGAACAAATGCGTGATATTACGGAAAAGTTTATGGGGCTTTATAGAGAAAAGAATGCACTCAAGGATATAGAATAATGCTTAAAGAACTTAAAGACCTTTCAGAAAAATTAATTTTTTTAAATCTCACAATCAATCATTCTCTATTCTCAGAACAAGAAAGGACTACCTTAGAAAATTCTGTCAAACAACTTTTTATATTAAATGACAGTCTTGCACAATTAAATCTTAAACTCAGTGAATTTCCTAATAATGTTCCTTTGATTGATTTAATCAATGCAGACAAAGTTATAACTCTACTTATAACTCTTCATCAAAATTTTTCTGCAACTATCTCCTATATTCATATAATCAGAATGTTCACAGAAAAAATGATATGTAATTATGAAAAACAATGGAATAAGTTAGAAAAACAATAAAATATGATTTAGCAAAAAAAAGTGGCCGCAACATTAGAAATCTTATAAAAGGCAAACAATGATTTTAAAAAGACTGCATACATTAAAATTTGAAGACAATGATATATACCGGATAGCGTCTTACCAAGATAAAATCATTGTAAATGAAGATTTTCATGGCATTAGAATCTTAGATTTATCTTTGAATACTATAAAAATAATACCCATTACCGAGGGTCTTATCGTTGATTTTATTTACAAAAAAACGGATGGCAATGCTATTATTGTGTGCGATTTGGAGAACAATCGACTTATTTTAGTTGATTTACAATTTTTTACCCATTCAATTATCCAACTTGATGAACCTTCTACCTGCTATTTTTTTTCTCGCAATTATTACTGGATAAAAGATATTTTTATCTTGGCAATTGAAAATGAAAATATCTTTTATCAACTAAACTTTGAATCCCTTACTTTGGCAAAAATACCACCAAAGAAAGTAAAGGATATTGCCCTGCAGTTTTTTGTTTTTTCCAATGCATGTAGAAAATATAAAGCAATTACCATTTATCCAGAAAAAGAAGCTTTCATTTTTAAAAAAAATCGAAATTTAATTGGATTTTATGACTACAAAAATAAAAATGTTATTTTGAAAAAATATAAACTAGGTTTCTTTGAAGAAGAAGTTTATTATCATCGTGACAGCTTTATATTCCTTCATTTCTGGGAAAAAGCCATAGTATTTCAAAAAAATAAATGCTTTTTAAGTTCAGCAGAACCTAACTATTATTGCTTAAGAATAGATTTTTTAAACAATGACACAATGGTTATACTGGAAACTAACAAAGATGACCATAAGTTCTGCATTTTAAGTGTGTATGAATTAAATATTAGACCTCTTTCGAAACTAGTTTTTTAACTCAAAATTATATATTCCCGAAATCAAATTAAAACGTAAACCAAATCGTTTTCTGCGATTGCGATATCGATCAGCTACAATTTTAAAGCGCTTGATCATTCCTATAACATTTT
>DATEAY010000059.1 GCA_035288105.1 Candidatus Babeliales bacterium | reverse complement strand
AAGGTCTATTCTTTGAAAATTCGGGGGCGTACTGGCTTCGACGTGTTGTCGGTCGCTTTGAGTGCATGTCGAGCGTTGATTGAGTGCTCGTTAAACAATTGGTCAAAACAATAAATGCAGAAACTAATGGTTTCTCTGCATCTGCTGTTTACGCGTAAATCGTAACCGTAGATGTCTTGTTGGGTTAACGTGTCTATCAGTTAAACCAACACGTATAATACAAGATAGAAGTCATTAAGCAAGATTGAACGGTTTAGTAGCTTAATGAGTATTACAAGCTGTCTCATATAACAATGTTGTGTCTTTGAGGCGTTGTATGAGTATAATCAAAGAATAAGCATGTAGTACTCGGAGATATTAGCAATGCGGACATGGGTTCGATTCCCATCGCCTCCACCATACTTCGCTCCGATGGAGCTTCGTATGGCACGTCATTTTCTCAAATGATTGATATAGATAACAAAGAAAAAAGCGAAGTATGCCCTTTTAACCCAATCCTCGCTTTGCTCCGTATTGGGTACCCGGCTGAAGAGTAACGGAAGCTGGGTTAAAAAATAGGGCCATTTTTTTAAATGGATTTTATTTTCTTGCGCTCATCCTGAACTTGTTGAAGGATCAAGCGCATATTTTTTTAAATATATAACGAAAGATCGTATGAAAAAATTAAATATAGTAATTTGTGTAATTACTACAATTATTGCGTCATCTAATATCAATGCATTCAAGGATTTCCGTCCTTATTTTCAAGGAAATGGAAGAGATGAGCAAGGGCAAAATATGCTTCATCGTGCTGCTGCAGAATGTGAAGTTGCTGAAGCATTTGACAAAGCAAAAGATGATTTTATGACAGAGCATTTTAATGATACTAAAACCATTACTATTCAGTTAACTATAGATGCATTTGTTGAGATGTTTGAGCAAGAAGATGAAAATGGAGAGACTCCTTTTGATATACTGAGTCGAAAAATACATGAAACTCGTTGTCCATCATGCGAAAAAACGTTCGCACGTTTGTTTAGGGACAAGAAAAATATGCAGAATCTCAAAAAAAATGGAGAAGGCAAAAAAGTACTTATTGGAAAAAACGATAACTAAATTTTGATATAGCAAAAGTAAGACGGAATCTCCTTGTAATTTGGACTCACTACTTCCAAATTACAAGGAGATGTTGTTTTAAATAGACTATCTATTTATCCTTTAATGGATTCAGCCACATATTCACGAAAGCACCAAAGAAAATATATGTTAATGAGAATATAATTACCGATTCTAAAGGCCACGTTATTGGTTGTCGATACCCAAAATAACCCGCAGTAGGATAGACAATACACGCGGTTAAAGCGCATAATATATACAGTTTTACTTGTTGTCTAAGATAAGAAGTATAATTCATTTTTTGAGCCTTATGGGGTTGGTAGCATACCAAAGAATGTTCCAACAGCTAGTGATACTGCTTCTACTCCAGCTATGGTTGCAGCAATACCTCCAGCACTAGTCACAACACCTGCTGTGGTGGTTGCTGCTGCTGCAGTTAAACTCATCCCACCAACAGTTGTTCCAGCTGCACTTGTAACAGCAATAGCGGTTGCTACAACTGAAGCTCCACCAGTTACTGCTGCAGCGCTAGCACCTGCTATGGCAGTTACTGTACCAGCTGCAACTGTGGTACTTGCAGCAGCTGCAGTAATAGTTACAGTAGTTGTAGCAGCAGCGGCTCCAGCAACTGCTCCTGTACCAGCAACAGCTAATGTACTACTAGCCAATGCTACACCAACTCCTGCAGTTCCAACGGCCACAGTACCAACAGCAGCAACAGCTGTTCCATAGCATACTGATTTAGTCGCCCAATACATAAAAGCACCAAACATAGGGCCACCACCAACAACACGTCCTTTAGCTTTGAGCGAGAACTCACGATCATTCATTTGATTAAGGACAAAATATCCGTTCTTTACAAAAGATTTTAATTGTTCTTTTGTAATGTCGCGCACCATTGGATCAGTAAAGTATTTTTTAATTACGTGTTTCTTATCATCTTTATGAACACAGAATCCATTTTTACCGTGATAAAGTGTAACTATTCCCAAACGCTCAGGTGCAAAAAATGACTGTGGTTTAATCTGTACTTTGTTTGTATTACTTATATGTAAGTCATTTGATTTTCTCTCTGACTTTGAAACATCCAATTGCATTGAAAAAATAGACGATGAAACTAATAATAAACCTAAAATCTTCTTCATAGAAATCCTTATAAATTGACGAAACTATATTGAATAAAAACGAGAAAGAGAAATATTGTGGTTACAACATGTTGTGGTTAAAACATGAATATGACTCCTGAAAATTTCTGTTGTGTAATTACTGGTGAAAACAATAGCATATATTATGCAAACGGTAAAGAAAAAAGATCCTTTTAAAACCCTTTTTTGATATTGTTTTGTTTTTTTACTATTGTTGCGATACAAAGCAACAATTGCTTTATCTGAAAATAAAGTGATTTTCACAATTTTGTTGCTTTGTATCTTTTTACACCATACACGCAACAAACACATTTTCAGGAATAATATGGAGCAAAAAAAATTAGCTGATCAGATAATTCATGAACATGACGCCTTAGCATTAGATCTTGAAGCTGATATTATTGAATATCGCCGTTCGATGGAACCTGATATCATGACTCGTCTTAATGATCACGGATCTCCATGTTTATAGCTTGATGAGATTTGTCTTCGTATATAGGAATGCTTATTTTTGAGCCTTTGGTAGGTATCTTGATGCATTCTAGGCGGTTTTTTATACGCATCGAGATTGCCACCTTTCTGTTTGATGAGCTCTTTAACTTTATCTTGCATATGGGAATAGCGCCATGTAGGACGCAGGCGCTGGCTAGTATAGCTTAGATTTAGGCAATTTCTGCAAAGAAAGACACTGTGCTCGGCAAAGTAAAGAAACAGCATACGTTTTTGGCACAATGGGCACTTAAAAAAGCAACGAAAGCCACCATAGTTACACGCTAACCTGTCTATATCTATTATATAAGAGTAATCCTTGTGGTTTCTATAGGTGATTTTTAAGTGATTGGGATACGCTTCAGCTTTGACTGCCAGTGGTTGTACAGTGAAGCTAGTTATAGTATGTTCCTTGGTGTTTTCCTTATAATATTTGAATGAATCAATGGATATCAGATTTGAGCAAAGTTTTCTTGGTACATGTTTCTTTTTTACCTTCCAATACCAGCCCCAATGAGTCATAAAATCTCCTTTATCGAAATAGATAGTCTGCATAGCATAATTAATAAATGCCTGCGCAGCTATTTATCTAAAAAAGTTTATGTTAGCATCACTGCGAAAGAATTGTTTTTTTAAAAAAACTGTCTTATATAAGTGTTTTTTTGATCTATTTTTCTAATTGTGTAATTATTAAAATAGGCTTTGTGGAGGTTTGACCTTTATTCTCAGGATTTTCGTAAGATTCTTATCATCAAATATAGTGCCAATTCTGGATTAGGTTGGGAATTAATAAAATTTAAATGGATATATTTTAATGTCAAATATTACTAATGATTTTCCGTCATATAGTCAGGCGTTCCTGAAGGCGTATGGTAATCTCCAAGGAGATATTGAGGGTATTTATATTACTCAGGATCCTGCAAGAGACTGGAAAGCTTTGATATGGAAAAATAATCATATTCTTGAGTTACATGGCTTTGTATTTGAAGCGTTGTTTACTACAGAGGCAAATGGTGATTATAAAATTGAGCTTAGATTGATTTTTAAGCTGACAGGCGAAGTGCACAATGCAGTGCAAGTTTTAAAAAAACAAAAGCATCAGTATTATTCTTCCGATAATTCCAAGGTTTTGCAGTGGTGCCGAATTCTATACGAGTTATTGTTCGGAATTGTATGTTTTAATGATCCAGTAGAGGCGGAAATTTATGGTCCAACTAAATTTGTGGATGATAGCAAAAAAATAAGAACTAAAACGTTCATCGATCCCAAGCAGGAAAATCTTATTGGTGCGCGAAGAGAAGGCTTATTATCCTTATTAGGATTAGATTTGCCTGATTATAGTATGCAGGAACTTAGCCACCGAACGCTTTCCTGGGGTGATATAAGTACTTTTTTAAGATGTCCCAGATGTTTTTATAGCGCAAAAAAACTTGATATTAGGTTAGATCCATTAAATGATGAAGCATTTGCTCTTGATAAACAGATTGATAGTTTCTTAAAAAGAGATTTTGATAGGTATCGTAATGAAAAAAAGCTTCATCCTATTATGGTGAATAGTGAGGCTATTAGGCCACTCAAACATGAAAATTTATTCATATGGAGGGAGCCTATATCAGCAGCTGATCGTCATAATAAAGGAGGTGTTCAATACCATGATGCATGGGGTAATTGGATGGTATATGGTGGTGTAGATGATGTTTGGGTTAATGATCGAAAAGAGTTCATCATTATTGATTATAAGGTAACCGTAAGGGACAGAGTTAAAGTGAATTCTTTATATAAAAAACAGTTAGAGTTTTATGGTTGGATATTTAAAAAAAATAATTATCCTGTTTCATTGATGGGTTATATTCTTTACTGCGCTCCGATGGAGCTTCGTATAGCGCGCTATTTTCTCAAATGATTGATATAGATATCAAAAGAAACGAACGAAGTATGCCCTTCGTAGCCTTGGCGAAGTAGGGCTATAAAAATAAAAAATCGATCTTTTACCTCAACTTTCATTACATTTCAGCCGGGGACTCCGGTTAAGAAATGCTCTATTAAAACCCGCTCACCTTGAGCTTGTTTAACTCCATACTCCACTCCGTTTTGTACGGGGACACCCGGCGTGGAAAAATGAAGCTGAGAATTAAAGGAAGGTTCAAAACACTTCTATTTCAATTAAATTTTGTATAGTCTTCTAAACTATAAAGAAAGTAGTTTAATGAGGACAAAAATAATTCATATCTTCTTATTCTTTTTCATTTCATACTCATTTTCAGAAGAGTTTCATAACTATTATCATCACACACCAACAGTCCAATTCGATGTTCCGTTATCCCCTCACAATACAAAACCTGATTCACATATTCGTTCTCCTCAAAGAGATTCCATTCCTCATAATTCCAGAGATAGATATCATTTTATTTACTTTTCCGTAACAGATTTTAAAAGATCTTTCTCGCATATACCAGAAAAAGAAATATTAGAGCGCTATGAATTATTTTCACTCCCAAATTTCTGTGCATATGCACAAACTTTGAGCGGCTACAATCAATTTGTTGTTGCTCTTGATGCAAAAATCAAACAAGATAAACACTTCAAAAAACAAACAGCGGTTGTGCCAGGATTTGATTATAAATTTGGCTTGTGGAGCGAAAAATCAGGATTTCATGATTTTATTGCTGCACAAGCATCTGAAATTAAAAAAAAACAAAGCGAAAAAAAGATCGTATTGCCAAAAGGAAATTTACGTGTTACAGATCCAGTTGTTCATCAATTAACACAAGAATGGTCAGCAAGAAAAAAATACGCTCATGATACAACACGATTAAATCAACGATTAGATGCACTTTCCAAAGCAAAAGCTACGCAAGGTACTCAGCTTGATGATCAATTGAACAAAGAACTATCTGAATCGCGTAATGCGATGCATTCGTTAGAACGAACTTTTAGTCATGATAATCATGTTCAGGTATTGTCACCATTAGTACATTCTTGTACTCAGCAAGCTCTAAAAGAATCAAATGCAGTAGTAGCATTTGGGTTGTCTGATTTTTGTTGTATGGTTACGGATATTCTGCAACATGGAATGAATGTACTGTACGATGCATCATATGCTGTTACAAAAGGAGCATGCAGAGGAGTATCTACTTTTACAAGCATTGAGCATTGGAAAGATATGGCGACAGGAGCACTGCATATGAGTTTGCTC
>DATEAY010000058.1 GCA_035288105.1 Candidatus Babeliales bacterium | reverse complement strand
CAAGCTGCACAAAAAAGCGGCGCGTTAATTTCTGCACATTATGCTATGGAGCAGGGCAGAGAAGTATTTGCAGTTCCAGGCTCTATTGGCGATGAGCTGAGTGCTGGGTGTAATGCACTCATTCAAGAAGGTGCAAAATTGATTATGAATAGCGCTGATATTTTGAGTGAATTTGGCGATCGTGTTATTTTGCCTGACCTTCGAAGTTTTAACGAAGTAGGTACAGACAAGCAAGTTCTTGTGCAACAAGCTTTATTTGTTACTGATTCTTCTGCCCCTTTGATACATTCTTCTTCTCCCCAGCTTCGTTCCTCTACGCCGGGGTCCCCGTGTGAAATGAAATGGAACATGGGGTTAAAAAAATATTCTGCAGCGCAAAAACACATTTTACGTGTGTGTAAGCAACCATCTTCGGTTGATGACATTGTTAATACTACCCAATTAAGTTTTGGACAAGTACAATCAGAACTGTTTAATTTACAATTTGATGGCGTTATATCACAGGATTTTACTGGTATGTGGGTGGCGATCAGATGATGAAGAAAGTTTTTGGATTTTTGTTATTCATGGCATGCGTATTTGGCATGCTTGTTTTTTTTCGTACACAAGGTGTTCATGGCCAACAGCAAAAAGTTTTAACCATAGTTGCAACAACAAGCATGCTGGCAGATGTGGTACAGATGATTGTGTGCGACAATGCACATGTGTATAGTTTGATGGGGCCAGGTGTTGATCCGCACCTCTATCGTGCGCGCGAAAGTGATGTGCACAAATTAGCAGCAGCAGATTTGGTTGTGTACAATGGTTTGCATTTAGAAGGTAAGATGGGACAAGTGCTAGAAGGCATGCAGCGTTTTACCACTGTTGTAAATGCTTCAGATGTATTAAACAAAGACAAACTTCGCGTAGCGGAGTTTGAAAATTTATACGATCCGCATATTTGGTTTGATGTAAATTTATGGATATTAGTTGTGCGTTATATTCAAGAAAAAATTATACAGCTAGATCAAGAACATGCAGCATTGTATAAAAAAAATGGCGATGAATATATTCGTGAGCTTGAACAATTGCATAACTATGTACAAGCGCGAGTTGCTGAAGTTGCACCAGAAAAAAGAATTTTAATTACCGCGCATGATGCATTTGGTTATTTTGGTGCACAATATGGCTTTGAAGTTGTTGGGTTGCAGGGATTAAGTACCGATTGTGATATCAGCACCAAAGATATCGAAGAATTAGCTGATTATATTGTGGAACAATCTATTCCTACCATTTTTGTTGAATCGTCAATCCCAGAGCGCACACTTATTGCAGTGCGCAATGCTGTTGCAGCACGTGGTCATAGGGTTGAATTCGGCACAGAACTGTATTCTGATGCGCTCGGCGATGAACAAAGTGGTGCATTTTCTTACATTGGTATGGTGAAGCATAATGTTGATGCAATTGTGGATGCATTGAAATTTTAATTATATTTCATCGTCTTCGATGTTCATAAATTTTAAAATTTTTTCTTTTATAAAATGATAAAATTTCAAAAAAGGAATGGTAATTGTATACCAAATTATTCTGTGCGTAGGTATAAGTTTTTCTTTAACTATATTATAGCAAATTTGATTTAGATGAATACCTTTAATTCGTGCATTGATGAATTCATTTACGTTTGTTATGTCATATGTTTTCTGAAAGTCTTTATCGGGGACAGAATATATTTTTTGAACGTTACTTAATGCTTGTAAGATTAAATTATTAACTTCCAAATATCGTTTTTGTTTTATATACAATCGTGCAAGATGATCATAGTTCCATACGTATTTATTACATAATGTTATAGATTCTTTTAGAAGTAGTTCTTCTATTTCGGGAGCTTTTCTTCGTGGTTTATCATAAGACCAGGAAGCAACATATTTAAGCATAGAATTTGTTTCATCGGAATCAGCATAAAGAGTTCTAATTTGATGAAGAGGTATATCATCAATGCCCCCTAAAAAATGCTCGTATATATAAGAGAGTATTATTAGGGCTTGCGGATTGCTGTTATCGATTAAAAGAGCTTTATGACAGAATAAAATCCCTGTTTCCTCATCTCCTAGGGGAGGTCTAGTCATAGTGATAGCAAGGCCTAACCAAAAATATATATTATTTGATTGGTGATTAATTTGCTCTAGAACAAAGGAGTACAAAGATTTGTCTTTGTTTTTGTGTAAGAGGTTTATTTTTTGTAGTATTTCTTGATCATTCATGTTACAAAACTTTCGTTGCATCTAAAAAATTAGAAAAAATTCTTCCAAAATCGCTGAGATACGCGTTTAAGCTTATTGCTTCACCATCTTGGATAAAGCATCTGATCTCAACGGTATTAATACCGTTAATACTACCTCTAATTTGGTTAGGGCCTTCTTTTATAAAGCCTTTTTTATCAAGAAGAGTAATAATATCATTGAGAGCATCCATAATTTCTGGTTTATTCTTGCCTAATGCCATAATGCCATTACTCACATGATCATCAGAAAATATATGTGCTTCATATTGCTGTATAGTAGCCCGTAAATCATTGCGAATAATTCCTTGTTGCGATTCAATAGGAACTTTAGTAGCAGGAATAATAGGAGAATTACTTGATGTTTGGGTAGATTTAGTTTTTAAAGAGGGTTTGTTTTTTGGAATAGAAGAATTATTCTTCATAGTTTCCATTATCTTCGAGGTAAGGACTTCACCTTCTTCAATAATTAACTTGCTTACTCCAGCAGCCTCTACTGCATATTCAGGTGCAAAAAGTGCGCCATTTTCCGTACAAGACACTAGGTTTTTAAAGAAGCGGGTTTGAGTGATATTCCCAATATTGGCTAGCGCATTAAGTGTTACTGTGTCCAAAATGATAGAGGTACCTATCTCAGATGCGTTTTCTATAATTTGTTGCCATGACAACTGGTTCAATGTTTTATATGTTTCTTGAAATGCTTTGATTTGAATTTTTGCTTGCAGATGCAATTTTTTTTCAAAAGTGTTTAATTCTTTAGTGTTATAAAACAAATCGGATAGTAATGCATTATCAATAGAATCTAGAGTGTTTTGCATATGGGTATGGAAGGAAAGATATTGAATGCCCATTTCCAATGGTCCTAGGATAATATTTTTCCAGTGATCTAAGCTGATAAAAGAACCAAAGCCTTTGTTTATTCCTGAACCAATAGATCGTGAAGTATGACAAAGAGTTTTCATTCCCTGAGATAAAATAGTTGTTAATGCATGACAAATGTCGGCTAGTTCAAATGCGGTCATTAAGCATTTTTCTTGTTTTGCCTGTGCTGCATGAGTGTGAATAATAATCTCTAGAGTTTGCGCATGGGAATTATTATATTGATGTCCGAGTTGATATGCTCTATTGCGAATTTCGCATAGCTCTGTATGTAGCTGACAATCGAGAGCTGTACCCCACATATTTTTAAACAAATTTTTATACTCATCTTTTTTAATTTTTAACTTGGGTGTATTGGAGGAATAGTCATGGCATCTGCCTTGTTGTAAGGTCGTTTTTTGTGTTGCCTTAATGCGATTGGTTAAGAATTTTTTAGTGTAATCGTCAGCATAGGCATGCCGGTAACTCCATTCCCTTTGGAGGCGTTCCATTACCGGTTTATTCCCATGAATATATGTTTGCTCACTAATAAAATCATGAAAGCCAGATTTTTCACCGTGTAGACCAAACTGATACTCAAAGCCTGGTATGCATCCTGTATTTTGTCGTGCTTGTTTGTTGTTTTTTATTTCGTTGTGTAGAGCGCATATAAAATCGGAGTAAGATGGCAATGTTTGAGCAAATGCATGAAAATTTTTGAAAGCATAGAGGTGATAATTGCTTAAAACATCATACTCATTTGCATTGTTAAAAAGTTGTTGAAAATCTTTGACTGTAAGATTGGTATAACGATAATAAACCAATTGGTTTTTGTGATTGTATTTGACAAATGATACTCCAGAGTAGCAATGAGTATTAAAAGTCTGAGTTTCTTTATCTACAGGAGCAATAAAGTGTTGTTTATGAGTTGTTGATTGGCTTACTTCTTTAGCTCCTATGATTGGAGACATAAAGAGATAAATAAGAAATAATAAAGACCACTTTTTGTGATTGCTAAAAATCATATAACTACTTTCTCTGATAAAAAATTACGTCCAAACATACATAATCAATCGTATTTATGCAAAAAAGAGCGAAAGTATTTTTTTTATATGATCAGTATTCTTTTAAGTACGCACTTGTTGGTTGGTTTAATTTATCGTACCCTAAGGAAAACAGTTTTGCTATTTGTGCTGGAGTTACTGCATGAAAAATATATCAAAAATACCAGCGTTGGATGTTTCTCATCTTACGGTTTTATATGATCACACAGTTGTACTATCAAATTGCACTGTTACCATTCCACAGGGTGTTATGCTTGGCATTATCGGGCCCAATGGTGCAGGTAAGACAACATTCATCAAATCAATTTTGGAATTGACACCGTACAAAGAAGGTACTGTTTTTATTTGTGGTGAAACTTTGGAAAATGTACGCAATAGTATTGCATATGTTCCACAACGCAGCACTGTTGATTGGGATTTTCCGCTTACCGTTTTTGATATGGTGCTCATGGGTTGTTACGGAAAATTGGGTTGGTTTAAGCGACCTGGTGACCGTGAAAAAGAAGCCGTGAAGCATGCTCTTACCGCAGTTGGGTTAAGTATGTACGCAGATAAACCAATTGGAACACTATCTGGTGGTCAACAGCAACGTGCTTTTGTTGCACGGGCATTGGTACAAGATGCACAGATTTATTTTTTGGATGAACCATTTGCAGGAGTAGATATTCCGACTGAAAAAATTATTATTTCATTATTCAAAAAATTATGTGATGAAGGTAAAACTGTTGTTGTTGTTCACCATGATGTCCTTACGGCACCTACCTATTTTGATTGGGCCTTATTGCTTAATAAAACAACTATTGCATGCGGTCCAGTAGAACAGGTGTTGACTTCACAAAATCTTGCTCATGTATATGGCATAAGTTCTGTGCTGTGTGCATGGGATTTGGCACATCAGAAAAGTAACCTACCATGAATTATACATTGTTACTTGTGTTGCAAGGTGCAGTATTGCTGGGCATAACATCAGGAGCATTGGGAACATTTGCACTGTTACGTCAGCAAAGTTTGCTTGGTGATGCAATATCACATGCAGCGCTTCCTGGTATTGTGTTAATGTTTTTGCTTACACATAGCAAAGATCCGTGGATATTGTTGTGTGGTGGAGCACTTGCAGGAGTGATTGGAGTAGTGAGCATGAATTATATTGTTGCACACACAACGCTTAAAAAAGATGCAATTTTGGGAATTATTTTATCGGTGTTTTTTGGATTAGGTTTGGTTCTAATGACCGTGGCACAGAAAATTCCTGTTGCAAGTCAGGCAATTTTGAACAAATTCTTGTTCGGCAACGTGGCTACACTGCTCAAAGAAGATATGTATGTTATTGCACTCATATCATTTTTTATTTTTGCGATACTCACATTGTTTTGGAAAGAATGTGCGGTGTATGTTTTTGATCCTGTGTTTACTCAATCTATTGGATTCAATGTAAAAATTATAGAAGTAGTACTGACCATGTTGTTGGTGCTTGCAATTGTTATTGGATTGCAAACAGTTGGAGTAGTTTTAATGAGTACCATGCTTATTGCTCCTGCTGCTGCAGCTCGGCAGTGGACAACAAAACTGTTACACATGGTTGTGCTTGCGGGTATATTTGGCGGCTGCGCAGCAACCATTGGTGTGTACGCAAGTTCTGTTATTGATCATGTACCGACAGGTCCTGCCATTGTTGTTGCGGCAAGTATAATTGTACTGTTCTCGCTCATCTGCGCTCCAAAAAGGAGCGTTGCATGATTACCAGCTTGCATGTGGAAATTATAATGATTGCGATTTTAGCAGCAGTAACGTGTTGTTTGCCGGGAGTGTTTTTGGTGCTACGTGGTGTGGCGATGATGAGTGATGCAATTAGCCATGCGATATTGCTGGGTATTGTAATTATGTTTTTGATAGTGCAGCAACTTAATTCGCCGTTACTTATTTTTGGAGCAACATGTGCTGGTGTGTTAACCGTAGTGTGCACAGAAATGATTATTCGCAGTAAACGCCTTAAACAAGATGCTGCCATTGGTCTTATTTTTCCATTATTTTTTTCAATCGGGGTGATTTTGGTCTCACAATATGCACGCAACGTACACTTGGATGTTGATATGGTGCTGCTTGGTGAACTCGCGTTTGCCCCATTTAACCGCGTATTTTTATATGGAATTGATTGTGGGCCGTACGCTTTGTGGGTTATGGGTGCAGCATTGCTTACAAATAGTGCGTTTGTAGGCTTTTTTTACAAAGAATTAGTAATAACCACATTCGATTCCACTCTAGCAACTATGACAGGTTTTTCGCCTGTAGTTCTCTATTATGCCTTGATGGTAGTTACAAGTATCACAGCTGTCGCCACGTTTGATGCTGTTGGGTCTATTATGGTGGTCGCGTTGATGATTACCCCTGCTGCAACGTCATATTTATTGACTAAACAGGTTAAAAGGATGATCGGCCTGAGCGTTATTTTGGCCATATGTGCAGCTATTTTCGGTTATTCTGCAGCCTGCTATGCGGATGTCTCAATAGCAGGGTCTATTGCCTCTATGACGGGGGTATTTTTCCTTTTTGGGTTAATTATATCTAAAAAAGGGGGCCTAAAGTATAATCACTAACTTCGTTTT
>DATEAY010000057.1 GCA_035288105.1 Candidatus Babeliales bacterium | reverse complement strand
AAAAACATCACCTTGCCATTTACCATATCCAGTATGATTTGAAAATTGGACTGTATTGATTGGCCATACGTCATACCCCATGTTTTGCAAAGGATAAACCGCAGCTTTATTTCCTACATAGCCATAAGCAACATGCGATTGAAGTGATAATATACTTTTCATGTCCCTTTTGCATAAACGCATATATGCCATCTTAAACACTCTTGCAATAATTTCAAATAAAATAGACTTATCTTGTGCTGCAATTCAGACAGTAAAAAAAATTGTAAACCTTCCCCTTCCCCAAGTCACGCAGTAACAGGATTCTTTTTCTTCTCTCATAGGCTGCTGTCCCCTAAAAAAATATAATGTCCTTCAGTGGCCTACTCGAATATGTTTCTTGCAATTAATAATATTATAATATATAAAGTAATTATGACAATGTCAAGAGACGAAATTTCAAAACACCGCAAACACCTGCGCGAATTATTAGGCAAAATAGAAAAACAAGCATTTTTTTGCGCTCATACCGATGATCTTATACAAGGCGTAGCAAGCGAAGTGTTTAGACGTTGTGGTAAAAAAGGTTGCAAATGTGCAGATGATGATACTAAACGGCATGGTCCTTATCTTGTTGTGCAGCTATATGAAAATAAAAAGCAACGACAAGTGGCGCTGAGGAGTGAAGAAAAAAATTTATGGCAAATGGTTAAAAATTACCAAATACAGATAAATTCTCTTCTGGATCTTAAGAAAACTTGTACTGAATTGTGTAATGCAGTTGGCGAAATTATTAAAATGCGTTTAAAAAAATTGGAGCGATCATGACACAAAAAGATATTGGTACTGGCGGATTTTATTTGCCTACAATATATCAAAAAGACCAAAATAAAGTTGCAGCGCAGTTAGAAACTGGGGAAATAGATTATGCTGATCTTACGAAGTGGAATCTCCCTGATGAGTTTATTTCTTTTGCTATGGAAAGTGGATTGTTGCAATTTATAGATAGAACCTACCCAAATCCAAGAGTAAAAAATGAAATTCCTATTTGGTTTTTGGTTACCTGCCAATTTGTAATGCGCTTACATCAAACGGGCCGTTATGATAATTTACGTTATCTGTTAAATGCTGGATCAATCCTAGCGCGATTTGGTTTTAACGTGGGTAATCCTAGGATTGGTTTTAACGACAAAAATAAAAAAGATCGCAAAACAGCTGTTGATGCCGATTCAGTTAGAAAGTTTTTTAAAGATACAAAAGTAGACGAGATTCGTAATTGGTATCGTGAGGATCTACAAAGCTGGTTTCGTATCCAAAAATCATTTGACCATCATGGGATATTCATATTAGACCAAACGCATTTAGTTGTACCAGATAACCCCAACTACAAAGGAGCTGTAAAAATGCCAGTTGATGAACATGGACAGTATTATTCACGTTTGGCAGAATTAACCGAAGAGCAAAAAAAAGCCCTGATTTATCACCGCTGTTACACTTTGAGTACGCTATTAAATGTTGGTTTAGAACACGAACTTTTTCATGTGACTGGTTATGAACTTGGACCAGGCAATGAAGATGAATTGGTACAAGCAGAAAAAATGGTTCCAGATTTTTGCCGCAAGTTTCCTGGACTAGTAAAAATACTTATATTGGATAGAGGCTATATAGATAAAGATTTTATTTATAAGCTAAAACACGATTACCAAGTAGATGTGTTAATTCCTCTGCGTAAAAACATGGATGCTTGTACTGATGCCATAGCTATTGCCAAAACACGAAATGCTTGGGAAACAATTGAACAACAAACAGATGACCAAAAAATAATTTTAGTACGCCACGAGGCGGATATCAACTAGAGGTGGAAGTCCTCACTGGAAAGCAGCACCTGATGCATCCAGTATCGAGCTTTGAGCTTATGGAGGTGACAACATGAGTTAAGTGTAAGCAGAGAATCAAGCAGGCCGTAGACGCAAGTCAAAGTGATTGAGCCTCGTAAATTTGAGATAGAGCAGTTGATGCCTTCACAATAGCAGAAAACGAAATCAGCAGATTTGGAAGATAGGTAGAATCTGCTGGTGCTCTCGGGGTCTTAGAGCATGGCATGTTTGTAGAGTTGATATT
>DATEAY010000056.1 GCA_035288105.1 Candidatus Babeliales bacterium | reverse complement strand
AGTGGTTTTACCAAAACAACAAGTAATGCTTTTATAAAGCAGCTACATAGTGTTGTAGAAAATGAGGCATTGTTCGCTGGCGAATATACGGTAGAAGTTGCTGGTTTTGGGAAATTGATTGTTGAAGAGGGAGCAGAGGTTTCCATTAAAGCTGCAGATTCTATTAAAAATAATTTAACTTTTTTTACTTCGGACAATAAAAATATATTTAAGATTTCGTATGAGGTGGCAAATATTGCTCATGATATTAATAATGGCTTTGAACAATTAATAAAATCGGCAACTATGTGTTTAAAAGGTAATAATACATCTGCGGGTAGAGCTTTTCAAAAACATGCAGCGCGACAAGGTTCCGCTTTTGTAGGTGAAATCACAGGGAATGCTGCGAAAAATACTGAACAGGCAATGAATTATATTAACATGATTATCAAGTCGCATGATAGTACTTTTGTTATTAGAAGTACAAATTCTTACGGAGATATTCTTGATATTAGGTTGCCAGATGGCATGGGTGCAAGATGGACGTCTGATGGCAGTAAATTTATAGGTTTTTTAGAAAGATATACAATGAAACAGTAGGAGACTTTAACATGTCACAGTGGACAGCTGATTTTGCAAATGATCCTAATAATAATTATGAGTTAATAATAGAAATCCTTCATAATGGTCAAGATGTTGGTGTTATAAAACATGGAAAAAATGGATTGGAATTGGTTTTATTTCCTCACGGTAGCAGCTTTTCTATTCCATTTGATTGGCTTTTGGGATTAATGAACGAAGCAAATAACAAATTGATTTGATACACTCTAAACGTAAAGAAAGAGAATAGTGAGTGACAAAAAATACTAGCGTAATCAAGCCCTCGGCTTTGCCTCTTGGCAAAAACAAGGGCTTGTAAAATTTTACTTTTTACCGAGGCCTGTTTAAATTTATTGTCTCATTCGTCGACCTGCGCGTTGTCTTACCTGTTGTTTTACCGGTTGCTTAATTTGTGGTCGTGCTGGTTGTTTTTTTGCGCGTTGTTCTGCAAATTTTTGTAGATCTTCTAGATCTGCCTCAGTCCATATAGCCATAGATGGATCTTGTTGATCAATTTTGTCATCAAAAAATTCTGCTATGGATTGCAAACGAATTGGTTTTGCAAGTTTAGTAACTTCTTGTGCAGTTAAAAATTGGTTTACCACTGTAGTCATGTTAGTTGATCGCACAGGTGTTGCTGTAAATTTGATTTGTTGAGTGGCTTGTTCAGCCTTTTCAAAGTCTTTTATTGTAAACATAGATTGATACACATTTCCATCAAATTCAAAGACAACTTGTACATTGGCAATCATCGTGTTCTTATCCGATGCGCTTTGCATTTGCATGATAAAATTGTTGATTGATCCTTGTTTGCTTGGCAATCCTGATTGCTGATACAAAATATCAGTTAATTTGTTTACAACAAATGTTTGTGTATAGAGTCTTGCATTACGATAAACGCAGTTGAATATAAAAGATTGCAATGTGTTTTCATAATTAATTTCACTCAATAGATATATCGCTTCGTATCCTGGAGCAAAACTTTTTGGTGATGGAAATATTAGTGTAGTGTGTATTTTTTTACCCAAATTAAGTGGGACATTAATACGCGAAGTATTAATGATGAGTGTATCGATATTTTTATTGCTGAGATCTATAGGTTTCTTTTCAATTTCGTGTGCCCTGACAATTGTTTGAGTTAAAACTTCTATTTTGCTATCGACAGCCGCTGCGACGAATTTACCAGCAACAGGGAAACGAACAAAGGGTTGGCTTTCTTGCAGAGCTCCAGGATTGATGGTACGTAAAATGAAAAGAATAGGATCTTGTGCTTTTCCTTTAATTTTGACAAATTGTTCTGGTTGAGTAAAAAATAATCTCAGAAGTCTAAAAAATTCAGCAAAAGATTGGGATGTTAGTTTTAGTTTGTTACTTCTACTATCCCAATGAAACCCTTGTTGACTCCTAACAACACCTTCATGTATTCCTTCGGATGAAACAATAAAATCAACATCTAGTGACGAAAGAACTTCGTTAACAAATGTTTGATTAGAACCACCGGCAAAACAGGTCATGTAATGTATATACGCAATATCAAGATTTTTATCGAAGAACTTCATCAATTGTGAAAATTCCTGTGCTGTAATTCCTGCTACGCGAGCTGATTCTGGCACAATTTGTGAGTCTTGCCAATTGGATTTTCCTTCTAACATTTTTCCATATTTTTTAGCGAGAGGTTCATAGTCACGTATGTATTGTTGGGCTTTACTGTAGTCACTGCTTTTTGGTGGAACTCTTCGTGCATTGGCAATGCTTGATTTAATGTCGTATAATTGCTTGCGCATATTTCCTATTGTTTGGTAAGCAGCGCTACCGTGTCCTGTAAGATATATGATCCATTGAGCATTTTCTTCTGGACTAACATCTTCTTTTGCGGCACCTAAGCCAATAGCCTTTTTTTGAACTGTAAACATTGATGTGAGATGAGAAATAAATTTTTCTTTATCGATTGGCAGTGATTGTTGTATGGCAAGTTGTTTTATAAGATTATCTGACGTTACATCAGTAACCGCAGTCAGGACTGTTGGATTGAAGCCACATACTTTTGCCTGATCACTCAGGTTGAAATTCATAGCTTCAGGTAAATTTGAGCGAATATATTCTTTGGGAATAAGTAAGACTAATTTTTCTGATTTATGGAAATAACAATTCAAATTGTTACTATCAAAAGCGATATCACTGAGAAGAACTAAAGCAATACTGCTTATTGTTTGAAGGTTTTGTGCTTGTTGCAAAAGTTGTGCTTGTTGCATTTTTTGACCAGCACCAAGCATGCGTAATCTTTGTAAATTAACGCGAATTCGGTTTAAGCAGCTGCAAGTTTTTTAATAACTTTTCTTTTTAATGAAGGCTTTTTGGCCTTAAAAACATAAGCAGCTAATGTAGAAAATATATGGGAAAAAAACCCCCAAACGCTCCTGTGCCGTGA
>DATEAY010000055.1 GCA_035288105.1 Candidatus Babeliales bacterium | reverse complement strand
CAAATATTGTCGTCATATATTTTCCTATTTCGCCGTCAAGCTAATAGAAAAATATATACGACAATTTTTTTTATGGAATCCGAGGGCCAAGCCTTGATAGTCACACTAGTAAAACTAGTGGTTTACCTGTCTTTAATTACATAAAACAATTGCTATTATTGCTGCATTCAGTCAATCTTTTTTTTGTACAGGCATGGATAATCAAAAAGAATCTTCTTTGCATGAAATTTTAGATTATTGCTCCAACAAAATGTATCCTTACCAATTTCGAGAGCCCCTTTTAAAATTGTCTGAGCCTAATCTTAAGGCAATACAAAAAATAGCACCAAAAAAATCATTATCCCAGGTTCAAGAAACAACAACAGCAAGCATGAATCATATCAGTTTAGGAAAGGAACTCTTGTTGAAACAAGAGGAAATGAAGTCTCTCAAAGCATCTTTAGATCAACAATTGTCTGATCTAAAAAATCAAACTTCTGCAAAACAAAAGGAAATTAAACAAAAGAAAGATGTCGTAGAAAAATTAACAAAACAAATTACCACTCAAACTCAACAAAATCAAAGCAAGGAACGCTCAGCAAGAGACCATTGGTTTGCAGTGAAGCGTCTCATGCGAAAATATAACGTTACCACTCGACACGAGCTCGTCCCAATATTCAAAGAATCATGTGATAATATTTTTCAGAAAATTATGCTCAATGATAAAGAGAATGGACCCTATTTTGACTCTACTGTCCATGTACTCATTGTTCCAATAAATAATAAAGATTGGTCCTGCCTATTCTCTCCTTGCACAGGTAACCTTGCTACCATAAATGAATCTTACTCTACTCTAATAACCGATTATTCTTCCTGCCTATGTAATCTTGCTCTATGTAGTATGGGTAGCATGGATTGCAAATCTTATAAAGTTAACAAAACAAAATAATAGTTACCGACTTTTTTTTCTACTCAGTAATCGTCGAAACATCTGACTCGTTCCAAAATCTAGCCAGATATGGGAAAGTGCGCCAGCTATAAAAAACATGGCATCAAAAAAAAGTTGTCGCGATACATGTGGTACCATAATGCTCGCACAAAACCATACCAAAAGTGGCATTGCAGTGACAAACAATGGATTGTGAAAAATTCCGCGATGCCGCACAAGCATTGGTGACATAATAATAAAACTACAGCACGTCAATGTATGAAACTGTTCTTTTGCTACCAACACAATAAAAAACAGAAAAATAACATAATAAAAATATTTCTGTCCCTTACTTTTAATATCAATATCAGGAAACAATGCTCCGGCCAGGGTAAACAAAAGCCATTCTCCTGCGGTAAGCATTGATGGCTTTAGTGCACCCAATAATCCAAAAAAAATCATTCCATAGACTACCAATCCGCCAACTAGATGCCCTTTATAGTTTGGCATACCATTTCCTTGCTTACAAAAAAATCAACTTTTATAGTGCTCATTATGGCTTAAAGTTGCTTCTAATGCCATAGCACATGGTCAAAACAAGTCAAAACACCCTTGTAGCAACACTGTCCCTTTTTTATTTAGAGCTTATCCCTAAACTAAAATCTTATTAAAATAATTTATTCTCGCTCCGCTCGCCCTGAGTGTTTTTGTCTTCAAAAATGTATCGAAGGGTAATTCTAAGAATGATTAATCTTGAAAACCTCAACGATAAGAAGAATATAAAACATAGAAGGTTTTTATTAAACTACACCCTTTATCCCCAGCTTCGTTATTCTACGCCGGGGTCCCCGTGTGAAATGAAATGGAACATGGGGTTGAAAAACACTCAGGGCGAGCGGAGAGGGGTAGTCTGCATTGCTGGTTAAGACATTTTTTTGAGTTTAGGGATAGGCTCTTATCCAAAACAGCAACAACCATGACATTTGTTATATGTTTTATTTTCTGTTATAATTATAAAAAATAAAATACCCTTACTTTCATAAAGGAACACATGAAAAATTATAAAAAAATGTTACTTATCTCCGTACTAATGCAGCCATTTGCATGCATTGCTATGGATGAGCAAAAACAGATAGAAGCATTTGTTCAAAAACAGCAATCAAGAAACCAAGAATCTCCCATAACCTTTTTTTGGCCAATAGATGACGAAATTAAAGATTTTTTTCCACAAAACCGATTACCATTATCCAAAGCAAGCTTTGAAGCAATCCAAAACAAATTTAGCAGCAAAATCAATATCGCAGTTCAACAACAAAAAGTTCCTATTGTAAAACTACTAGGTAATGAGCCTATGCAACAAAATAATGATCGTGCTTTAAAAGTAGACCATACACAACAAATGCCCAAAGTGGATGGTAAAAAGAAGAGAAACACTATTGCACAGCAACCAGTCAAAAAAAGCACATTGCGCACGGTACAGCCAATATGTTGCAGTAATGGTATTCTTATACAAGATCGCGGAACACAAGAAAGAGAATTTGACATTGATCAATTGATAACAAATGGAAAAAACTTATATCAAAAATTTTTGGAAAACAAAGCAAAAAATAGGATAAACGGGCCTTATTGGCACCGGTCTTCAAGTCTGGTATTCATTCCAATTAATCATAAGAGTAGTTATGTTTATAACCCCGTAAATGATTCTGTTGCTGTGCTTGATGCACCATTTACTTTTCCGAATGACAACGATATAGAAACTGTCTGGGCAATTTTTCATTCTAATAATCGGTAGCTTTCTTGCGCTTTGAAAGAGTTGTGTTAGAATTGAATTGTTAGCAAGTGAGTACCAATAAAGAACTTATTATGAAATTACATAATCATACAAATCATCATCACGTTCCTTCAAAGGAATCGTTGCGTTCGTACTCTTTAATTGTTAACAATGCCTATCTATTCTTTAGCTTTGCCTTTACTTATCGCCTTTTTACAACTCTGGGGAATAGCTAAATTATACGTACATAGAAATACCAAGCAAAACCCCAGTCATCACAACCTGGGGTTTTTTTAATGCGTACTGTGTAAGGAAAAATAATGAATTATAAAAATATCATACTTTCAACACTCATTTCTGATACAATCATGCTTATAAACTAAAAATGAATAAGGAAAATAAAACATGGTCTCTGAATGGTTGATTATACAAGGAATTATCGAACGCGGACTTATTTTTTCCATACCTGTTATGTCTATTTATCTTACAACACGCATCATTCGCTTCGATGACCTTTCTGTTGAAGGAAGCTTTGGTCTTGGTGGTGCACTCATGGCATTATTATTAACAAAAAATATTTCTTGGATAGTTGCATTTCCCCTTGTCATAATAGCAGGCGCACTTGCAGGACTTGCAACAGGATTACTGCACACCAAATTAAAATTGAACAACCTGATTAGTGGTATTGTTGTAACAACCGCGCTATTTTCCATCAACCTTAAAATTGCTGGATCGAATATGATTTTGGGTAACAAGACAACATTCTTTGACATCATTGATATGAATAATATGAAAATTGTTTTGTTGTTACCTCTCATTTGTGGATTGCTACTTATTGTTAAATGGTTTTTAAATACAGAATGCGGATATTTATTTAATGCAGTGGGCGACAATCCACAAATGCTTACAAATTTAGGAAAAAATGCGCATACATACACAATTGCAGCACTCATGATGGCCAATGGACTTACTGCATTCGCAGGAGCTCTTTTTGTGCAATATGTTGGTTATTTTTCAATTTGGTCAAGCGTTGGTATTTTAATTATTGCACTTGCAGGTCTTATTCTTTCTGAAACACTTGGACATGCATTTAGTTTTAATCTTTTAATTGGCGCTATATTGTATCAAGCAATTATTGCAGCAACGTTTGAATTTAATGTTGATCCAGAGTGGAATAAATTAATTACTGCTCTACTTATTATTCTTATGATTACATTAAAAAGACACTTTAACCCCAACTTCGCTTCTCTCCGTCGGGGACCCCAATGAAGAAATTGAGACTCAAGACAAAAACACAAAAGAATTTGAGAAGATCCACCAAGTCAGTTTAACAATTTTCGTTATTATGCCGAAGGCAAATAATCATGATAAAATTTGAAAATGTTTCAGTAACAATCGATAACAAACATATTCTTAAAAATATCTCTTGCACCATTAACACGGGTGATTTTATTGTTATTGTTGGCCCTAACGGTGCAGGAAAAAGTACTTTTTTTGACATGATTAGTGGCAAACGCATAGCAACAAGCGGAAAAATTTTTCTTGATGGAACTGATATCACACATCTTGATGAACAACATCGCGCTACACTTATCAGCAGATTGTTCCAAAACCCACAACTCAATGGTGTTGCATCCATGACCGTTGCACAAAATTTGGCACTCAGTAATTACAAAGGCAAAACAGTTAGTTTAATCAATGGCATGAACAGATTCCCAAGCCATTTGACAGCAGAACTTGATAAACTCAACTTGGGATCATCAAAAATATTAAACACACCAATGAAAGATCTTTCAGGTGGCCAACGACAATTGCTTGCGTTTCTTATGGCAACAATATTACCACCACGACTCTTTATGCTTGATGAACCAACTGCAGCACTCGATCCACAATCAGCAACAAAGTTGTTACAATTTGCTATCAAATTTATTAATGAACACAAAATGACAACTCTGCTCATTACACACGATCCGGAACTAGCACTTGTTATTGGCAAAAAAATATGGGTTTTAGAAAATGGTGAAATTACAAAACGATTTGATACACAGGATACGGTAAATCTTTCCGCAAGTGATCTGATTGGACATATTGATTACAAAAAATTGATGGAATAAAAAAGTAGCGTCGGCATACTCACCAACGCTAGGTTCTGTGAACGAAATTTTATCTGATCCAAATTAAAGCTCCTACAAAATGTAAAAATGAGAGATAAGAAAGAGCAGATTTATCAAAGCGAGAAAAAATTCTACGAAAATGCTTAATTTTACCAAAAAAACATTCTATTACATGTCGCTCTTGATAAAGATATTCATCGTAAGGTAAGGGTTCTTTTGTATTGGTCGAGGAGGTATGCAAGGCCTTTTTGAAAATTGATCGATAAAGTGTTTAGCGTAATAAGCTGTATCTGCAAGTATTGTTGTATCAAATGAATTATTTGCTAAATATGTTGCTTGAGTTATATCATGTCGTTGTCCTGCTGTGAGTGAAAATTTTAGGGGATTACCAAGGGCATCAACCAAAGCATGTATTTTTGTTGTAAAACCACCCTTGCTTCTTCCAAGACTTTCTTGTGCTTGAGAGTTTTTTCCATAGCCTGCTGAGCAAGCATGGGCTCTTACTATTTATGAATTCCTTTGATTGTAAGCAAAAAGTTTAATATTTTTGTAAAATCTGTATCTTTTATTAGGTAATGCATTATTGCTTCCTTTTTATAGCTTTGTCGGCTTTTTAAGGAAGCATATCTTTTTTTAAACCATTTTTAAATTTCGTTCACAGAACCTAGTCCAAATATGATGGCTCTTTCGGCTCATTAATTATAATTTTTTCAGACAAATCACTTTTATCTATTTTTTCGAGCTGTTTACGAGCTAATTCTTTGAGGTTTTGAACTTTAGCAGCTAATGCATCGTCATTTTCTTCTTTTTCTTGACCAGATCGTGGCTCATCAATAGCCCGATATTGCGGAGCATCAACAAGTCTTCCTCCAGTAGCTCCCGCTTTTTCAGAAATTTCTCTACCAACTTCAGATACTACTTCTCTTTGTTCTTCTGCTGAACGTCGTGGTCGCTCTTGTAGTTGTTTTCTTGCTTCAGCTGAGGATTCAGCTGATCTAGACCAAATTCCTTGAGCTTCCTCTATTCTTGTTCTGTACTCTTCTTGTGTCTCTGTTGGCAACTTTGCCAGTTCTTTACTAATCAAATCTGCCCCTTTTTCAGCAAGTGATTTTTCGCCCTGTTGTAATGCACTTTCAATTTCCATACTTCCACCAAATGGTTGCTCTTCAGGAGCTCGAAGTTGTTCAGTTTTAGTTAACTTTTCCAATGCTTGCTCTGCAAGTGACCGTTCATCCTCTGCTGGCACTTGCGTACTTAAATCTTGTGTACCTAAGTATTGCTTAGCAAGCGTTCCACCTACAACCGCACCAGCTAAACCAACAGCACCCCAGAATAACTTTCTATTGGTACTCATTGCATCACCAGTAATAAGTTGTTGCTGATATATTTCATTTTCAAGTTCTTGCTTGATTTGATTCCATTCATTCCTCCTCAATAGCTCGAATGCCTGAATAGCTCGAATGCCTACCTCCTCAGAGGCTGCCTGCATTCTTATTGCATACTCTTTCCCGATCTGTTCCAAAGCTTTACTTAGTTCAGCAATAATTGCACGCGCTATACCTTTTTCTTGTTCTGTATAACCATACCCAGCCCTAAACGGCGCTAACGCTCGTGCACCAATGCTTTGAGCACCGGAAATAAATTGACTCATATAACTTGCTTGAGCTTCAGCCGCTTCAACTTCTTCTACTGATTGCTTTACTAGCTCTGCCAATCGCATTTCTGCTTGTTCAATCTTATAGCTCTGCTCACCAATTATTTTTGCAGCTTCTACAGCGCTTATTTCATCGTTTACCAATTGTTCACGAGCTTTATTGATAGCCAATGTTGCTGCTGTTTTAATTGTTTCGGTATCAATAATCGCTTGCTCTACTTTTTCACGTTCAGTATTTATTACGCTATCAGCGTTATCAGATGTTGTTGCAGTTGACCGCACAATAGGCATAGCTTGTCCTACTGTTCCAGCAAAAGTATCTGTTTGAAAGGTAAGTGCAGCAATCAATGCCACACTCAGCAATGCTATATTCATAATTTTCATACATATTCTCCACTTTTAACTCTTGAATACTATGTCATTTACTATGATTATAGCAATTGGATTTTCTATTTGTAAATAGATTAAAAAAATAGATTATATAAATCTAAAGCTTTTCACCAGTTTGGACTCGCCACAATTTGGCATAAACTCCGTCTAGCTGTAGCAAATCATCATGTTTGCCATTTTCTACGACTACCCCTTTATGGAGCACAAATATGTTATCGGCATGACGTACAGTGGATAAACGATGGGCTATAACAAAAATAGTATGTTCTTTTGCTATTTTTTCTAAAGAACGCTGAATGGATGATTCTGTTTCATTATCAACAGATGCGGTTGCTTCATCAAAAATAAGGATTGGTGGCTTATTTACAATAGCTCGTGCAATGGAAATACGCTGCCGCTGGCCACCGGAAAGCTTTTGTCCTCTTTCCCCAACAATAGTATCGTATCCATGAGGCAAACTCATAATAAAATCATGTATTTCTGCCATCCGTGCAGCATATTCTATTTGCTCGTCAGTTACATGGGGCGCACCATAGGCAATATTTTCCTTGACCGTACCTTTAAAAAGAAATACATCCTGACTGACAAGGCCAAAAGCCTGACGTAACAATCGTAACTTAAGATCTTTGGTATAAACCCCATCAAGCATAATTGATCCTTGCACAGGATCATAAAATCTCAATAATAGCTTAATGAGCGTTGTTTTACCGCTTCCGGTAGAGCCAACAACACCAACAGTCTGACCAGGTTCAACTGAAATGGAAAGATTATCAAAAATCTGAACGCCACTTGGATACGCAAAAGAGATATCCTTAAACTCTATCTTACCTTTTACTTCTTTGATTGGATCGGCAACAACTCCATCTTTTATACCAATCGGGGTATCAAGAACAGCAAAAACACGGTTGGCTGAAGCCATAGACCGTTTGTACACATCCATCGATTTTGCAAGATAAATAAATGGCCACAATAACCGCTGTGTCATCGATACCAAAATACTATAACCACCAATTGCCAAAGTACCTTGCAATGTATACCAACCACCAAGAACTATCGTAATGACAAACCCAAATGCAATCGCCATTCGAACAATCGGAATAAATGCACAACTTACCGCAATAGAATGTGCATGCGCATCTCTATAAGCACCGCTATCTTTTCGCAATCGATCTAATTCATATTCTTCTGTTGTATAACTTTTAATGATAGAAATACCAATAAGATTATTACCAAGACGCGCCCCAAGTGTCCCTGCACTTTCACGTACATTGGTATATAGCTGCCCTAAACGACCTTGAAATGTACTCGCAACAAAAAAAATGATAGGAACAGGAAAAAATGCAAAAAAAGCTACAACGGGCGACAAATAAAAAAAGATAAATCCTACCAATAAAACACTGACTACAAAATAAATAAAATCAGCAATACCTTTATCAAAAAAATGTTCCAACTGATTTACATCTTCATTCAGAACTGTCAGTAATTCACCAGTGCTTTTATCTTCGAAATATGCCATTTCTAATTGTTGCATATGTCCATATGCGTCAATGCGTAATTCGTGCTGTATTGTTTGTGCAAGATTACGCCATGATGTATCACTTAAATATTCAAATAATGCCTGGCAACACCATATAATGAATGTTAATCCAGCCAAAATATATAATTGTGACAAAACATCAACGACTCCCCAATGCGCCAAAAAAGAAGTTTGTTTATTTACCAAAACATCGATGGTAATACCAATCAGCACTTCGGGAAAAACATCAAAAATATTCTGCAACACAGCACACACAGTAGCGACTGCTATTTTTATACGATAAGGTCTCATATAGAAAAAAAGACGCTGAAAAGAAGAAAAACTTGTATTCATAATTTTTTAACCAAGCTTTCGCTCCGCTCAACCCTGGTACCCGGTCGAAACAATCGTTCAGGTTGAGTTAAGGTAAATGCAAAGAATATACTTCTATTTCTAATGTCATCATTACTGAAAGCTTTCAGTATATAACAAGAAACATACAAAATTTACTATATTAAGTGCATAAAATAAGCACCTGGATAATAAAACCGCAAGATAGATTTATAATCCCACCCGTCACGTACCATTTGACGCGCACCCCACTGACACAATCCAATATGATGACCAAAACCACGACCGGTAAATATTATTTTACCGGACTTTTTGCATACATCAAAGTGAAAACTTTTAACTTCTTTAAGTAGTGAATACAGTTTTTTACCAGGAATAATAGTTGTATGTTTTGGCCCCCTCAATCTTACTTCAGTTACCAATCCCGCTTTATCTTTTTTTATGACATGAATATCCGACAATCGCAGAATATCCTGTTGATATTGCTTTAACAATGCATCAAAGACTGTTTGCTCATATGAGACTTGCCATGAATATAATGAAGATTGCTTACAATACGTACATGCATACGTGCGTGCTAAATAGGGAACCTTATTAAAATCAAAATTATCAATATGTGCAGGAATAATTCCTCCACAACAACAATCAAACATTGCCAAAATCGGCTTACCTTCAAAACCAAGCACCACACCTCTTGTCTGTTCAACTGCAGCTTTTAACAATGGCAATTCGTGCTTACCACGATATGTTTGATGCTCATTAGTATTTTTCACGTGATATGGCCTACCACTACGTTTTGCTTCCAACGCTTTAAACATAACGTAACTTCGGCATGCTATTGCAAATACCTTGTTTACTTCCAGTGGCCATCCTGGCCAACTTTCAGTGCGCAGTACCGCAGTAATGTAATCTTCTAAATCAAGCTGATTTATGCACAAAAATTTGTCTTTGTGCACCATAACGTAAAATTCACCATCATACGTAGTACCGTTACATTCTCCATGACCACATACTGGTCGTAATCGCAGTGTACTTTTAACTCGTTTACCATTATAAAACAAAACGCCCCGCTTTGTTTTTATAACAAGCGCGGGCACTTTTATTGTTTTTTTTGTATCTTCACCTAACTGCACCATAAAACCTTGAGGAGAGGCAAATCGCCATTCTGTTGGCATTTGATTATCAACCTGCGAAAGTAATACTCGCACCATCTTTGATCGTTTTTTACGTGCATTGGCAAATACACTTTCTAACACATTACTTGTTACATTAATTTCTTCGAGTGCTTTTTTAAAAGAAGATACGCTCGGAAATACATGGTGCATCCTATCACATACAACTGCATGCTTGAAACTTGTTCTTGATCGTATAACAGTGCGTTTTTTTGGCGATACTAAAAAGTTTTTTTCAGTATTATTTGGAGCCATTACCCATGGCCAACGAGAAGCATGCAAAAATTCAGATGAAAATAGAATAAAAATCAACACGAAAATGGTCTTGGCGCTCATTCTGAACCTGTTGAAGAATAAAGCGCTCTGATCCTTCAACCAGCCTTCGTCAAGACTTCGACCGGCGCAGTCCGCCATAGCTTTAGCGACGGCGGGCAAATTCAGGATGAGCGCGGATGGGATAAAAAGAAATAGGATAAAAAATTGGATGACTTCAGCCTTAGAGAACAATGTCATGGTGCTTTAATAACGCAATATAATGTTTAGGAGGAAGTTTTTTACAATCAACACCATGATTAGCCATTGCATCAGCTTCGCTATTTTCATCGCGCAACACATGCGCAATAGTTGCACCCAATTTTTGCATTTTTTCTTTACACGCTGCATACAACTGTTGCAAATGTGGTTGTCTTACTTTATAAACACCCTTCAACTGACGAACAAGCAATTGCGAATCTGAAACAATACGAACACTATCATCACGCTTTACATGCTCTGCTACAATAAAAAGACCCAATAATAAAGCCAAATACTCAGCCTGATTATTGGTTTTTATACCCAGATAATAACCTTCTTTGATTACCAACACATCATCTTTTTCAATATAGATACCAGCACCAGAAGGTCCGGGGTTGTTACGAGATGCCCCATCTACAAAAAGCGTCCACACTACTGTTTTGTTTGTTTCTGAATGTGATACATTATTAAACAAATCAAGCTGTTTTACCAACGTAAACCTTTATTTTTTTGAGTCCATGCTTTAATTTCATTTCATAACTCTTAACAGGGGTCCCCATACGAAATGAAAAGTAGTATGGAGATCAAGTATGCTTTTCCATAATTTCTGGCGCATACAAAAGGCGATAACATTTCTGACACTGCACAAGAGCACCATGTCGCGCTCTCACCATATCTTGGCTAGTAATCATCTGAGAGCACACTCCGCAACTTTGGTGAAAAATTTCAACAACCGGATCCGCTACACGCGCACGCATCATTGTATACTTTTCTAACCACTCTGCAGGAACATTCGCTTCCATGTCTACGCGTTGCGCTATTAAAGTAGCACACTCATTATCCAATGCAGCATATTTTTCTCCCAATTCCTTCATGCGTTCATGAAGTGCCTGCAATTGCTGTGTATGTTCATTCGTTTTTTTCTGCTCACTCAGTTGCGAATTTTCTAACTGATTCCATGCATCCAAGACATTTTTTTCTTGCTCAACTTGCATGCGCTGAATACTGTCAATTTCTGTCTTTATCGCTTGATAGTCTTTATAATCAGCAAGATTTTCGAGATGTTTTTTCTTGTCTTTTTCTCTTTGATCCAAAACCTTCATCTCTAACTCTTGCTCATCAACTCTTTTTTTTAACTGAAATACGCGCTTATGTAAATCTTCAAGATCACGCGCATAGTCATTTTCCTGCTTTCTGAGAGCAGCGATTTCATTCTCAACGGTTATTTTTTCATTTTCTAGAGATTGGAGCTTTTGATCAAAGGTGACGAGATTAATAAATCGTAGAAATGGATGATCACTCATGTATTTTGACCCCATGTTTTTAACACAATTTTCACTTCGTTTCAATTAGGTACCCGGCCGAAACGATAGTGGAGGTTGGATTAGACACGGGGACCCTTCTTTTTATGAACCATGGATTGGGTCAATTTTGTAACTTATGTTATATTGGTGGGCCCACCAGGATTTGAACCTGGGACCTTCCGGTTATGAGCCGGCTGCTCTGACCAACTGAGCTATAGGCCCTTATTCCCCATATTCCGTTTCTCTCCACATGGGGACCCCCCACAGAAAAAAGAAACTTTGGATTGGGTTATATTTTGTCTTAATAATATAATTATCAAACAAGAAGCACGTAGTAAATACGTAGCAGCACTATTAGAATAGAATAAATAACAACGATTGTGAAGTGCAATATGCATAATTACCCATATCATTGTGATCTTTTTATCTTGGTGTAATACTATAGTTAGCCTGTAGAGTAACCTATGTAACAAAGATATAAAAGGAATCGAAAATGATAATTGATACCATTAACATAGAACCCCTTCTAAAAGCGTTTAAAAAGTTTGAACTTTTTCGACAAAATCTTGATACCGAACAAGAACAAGCTGGTGCAATTCAAGCTTTCGAATATTGTTTTGAATTATCGTGGAAGATGATGAAACGATTACTAGAAGTACGGGGTAAAATAGGAAACTCTCCTCGAGAAGTATTTCGAATGGCTGCTCTTGAAGGATTTATCAAAAACCCGGAAATATGGTTTGATTTTATAAAAAAACGGAATTTAACAGTTCATACTTATGAAGAAAAAGAGGCTCAAGAAGTCATCAATGTGTTACCTAATTTTTCGCAAGAAATAAACAGTTTTTTAAAAAACATAGGCGCATAATATGCTTTTTATAGAACCACGTCATTGGCAAATCGTACAAAAAATTTTGTCAAAATATCCATACTCATTCTATGCTTTTGGATCTCGAGCACGGGGTAATCCTAAACCCTTATCGGATCTTGATCTTTGTTTTTTCGACCATATTCCATCAAACGTTCTTTCTCGTCTTGATGAAGACTTCGAAGAATCAGATTTGCCTTACAAGGTTGACATTGTTGACTGGAATAAATGTTCTGATACATTTCGCGCAATTATCAAAAAAGATTTAGTTCTCATCGAATAATAAGAGGCATCCTTCATTTGCTCATTTTTCACTCACATACAACAAAAAATCTTTCATGCGCTGCGAGTAGCCCCATTCATTATCGTACCAACCAAAAACTTGTCCCATTGAACCGTTTACGTTAGTCAAAAGACCGTCAATAATCACGGAGTTATCATTACCGCTAAAATCAGATGAAACGAGTGGTTCCATTGTTAAAGCGAGAATATTTTTCATACCAGCTTTTGATACCTGAATAAATGCTTGATGAATATCATCAATTGATAGATTTTTTTTCGCTTCAAACACAAAATCAATCAATGATACTTTACCAACAGGAACACGCATAGAAATAACGGAAATCTTACCTTCCAAATGTGGCAATATTTTGCTCACCATTTGAGATGCACCTGATGTTGCAGGAATAATATTAAGTGCAGCAGCACGAGAAAATCGCAAATCTTTTGCATCAACATCCAACAGTACTTGTGAATTGGTATATGCATGCGTTGTAGTCATAAATCCACGTACAACACCAAATACATCATCAAGAGCTTTGAGCGTTGTCATAAACGCGTTTGTTGTACAACTACCCAATGATACTATCTTGTGTTTTTGCGCATCAAATACCTGTTCATTAACGCCAGGAATAATTGCAACATCTTCATCATGTGCTGGTGCAGAAATCAGAACTCGATGCGCTCCAGCAATAATGTGTTTTTGTGCTCCATCACGATGCGTAAATTTGCCGGTACAATCAACAACCCAATCAATATTCAATGCCTTCCAGGGTAATTTTTCTGGATCAAGCTCTGCGACAATTTTTATACGGTGACCATCTATTATTAATTCATCATTTTTTATGGAAACATCGCCGGGATAGGTGCCCATTAATGTATCGTATTTAAACATATGAGCAGTAAACTCTGGCTGTGAATTACCAATATTGATGGCAACAATCTGCAACTGTTGATGCTTTTTGTGCTCTTGCAACACACAACGCAAAAAAGTACGTCCAATTCTTCCAAACCCACTAATTGCAATACGCATTACTAGCCCCCCTTTTTTTAATTACTATAACCGATACGGTATGTATTAATCTTTAGTTTCGAAAATAAATTGATCATTTTCATGCTTAATAATTACTTCTTTAGGTTTTAATTGAATAACTTTTTCTTCCCAATCGTTCAGTATTTGCAAAAATTGAGCATAAGTAAGCTTAAGCTGAGTAGGCTCTTCTTCTTCAGAATACATGTCTCTAATCAATATGAATCCATCTTCTTTCTCTAATATAGTGCAGTTATTGGAAGCACTATCTGATAATTCATCAAAAAACCATTTCTTAAAAAAAGAAATATCGTTTCTTACTTCGCTGAATAAGAATTGACCGAGAATACTCATTTCTATATTGGATGCAGATTTATAAGAGTAATAATCCTTATTGTTATGAGATAATGTTATATATTTAACTAATTCCACGAAGTCTCCCAGGTTATTTAATTATAGGATAAGCAGTATTCATTATCCCTTTTTGAGTGATATGCATTTCTATCGCAATGCCTTCTTGAGTGAATCCAATGATTTTATATTTACCATCGGGCGACAGCTCTGGCTTTATTGCACTTTTTATAAAATTGTCATATACCTCTAAAATATTATCGATTACTTTTTGACGAGGCCAATCACTAGGAAAAAATGTTTTTCTACCAAAATATTTATCACCTATGTGTAAATTTGCTTCATAATACCCAAATCTATCCTTAGTTTTATCTACCAATTTGATCGCCTTGCTTTTTTCCATAATAGATCCCAAATCATGATGAAAACCTGAAACATCAAATTTTTGAATTTTTACCTTGGGCCCTATGTCTATTCCTAAAATATGCTCAAAACAAATCTTTAAATCTTTACCTTCAATTTTACGAACATTCTTTGCATACTCACTTTTTATTAAACCAATATCTTTGTTCAGCTGCGGAGTTATTTTTGCATATGCTGTTTCTAAAATTAAGCGACTTGGATTCATCACCCTGACATGATTTATTGACAACTGACCTTTTTCAGGATTAGACATGCTTTCATAATTTTTTTGGATATTACAAGGAATATCATGAATTATTCCCTCTGGAGTAGTAACAAATTGTTTTGGATTACTCAGGGGATTATTTTTGATAAACGTAAGAGTACTGCGATGAGCTGTCCTACAGAATTTGTTTAATCCATTAAGCAATTTGCCTTGTGCCATCAAACCCGTAGCAAAAGCAGAACCGCCTTTTATACAATCACGCACCGTTATATTTTTATTTTCAATCTCAGAAATGAGTTGAGTTAATGGTTGAATGTAATTATCCCATTTATTCTTACCTTTATCAGGATTAATCAACGTTGTTATTCCAATTTCTGCAACGTTATAGACGATTTTGCATAACTGGTAAATAAGAACTGGTTTGCCAACAATTGCAATTGCTGTAGTCATAACAGGATGATCAACAAAATCCTGTGCTGTTGCATATAAACCAAGAGCAACCCCCTCGGCCACTGCTTGCCCGCAATCAAGCAAAGTCCAACAAAAATCTGCTATCGAGACCGCATTATCGATAAAACCTTGCTCGTTGTAATCACGTATTGCAGCTACACAATCAACCAATCCACTTTGATAAGAATAAAGAATTAAGAGTGGAGACAAGATGCTCAGATATTGCAAAATATCTATTGATTCTTGATGAATAACATGCTGCAACTGATTGCCAATGCATTCTATAAATCCAGCTGGATAATAGTTGTTTTTGAGTAACAATTGTGAAACATTACTATCAATATGATAGGGCTGGGTAGAAAAATGTTCCTTTCCTCTTTGTAATTCAGCAATTGCTTGAAAACGTTTTTTAATGGCCTGAGAAAGACAAGGAAAATCTTGACTATATAACTGTTGCAACTCTCTATATTCATTACATTGATTTGGAGACAAAATAGGTTTTAATAAAATTGGATTTTTTGAGCTAATTTCATGATAAAGTTGATTAATGCGCTTTTGCAACCCTGCACGATATTTTCCGCTCCATAAAATATCAACTAGTTTTTTTGTTCTACTAGTGCTTTCAAATTGTTTGTGTAAAGCCTTTATGGTAACAGCATATCCTGGATATGTTTTTGCCAACTTTACAAAATCCTCAGAAAAATAAAGATGCCGTTGATTAAGTATTTCTTTTTCAGAGCAACCACTTTTTTCAAAATACAATCGTAATTGCTGATTACTATACTGACCCAATGGCTCAAAAAAACCAAAATTAAGGTTACTACGATGCTTGTACGATTGGCGGGAATAGAATTTGCGATCTTCATTGCTATCGTTTGTATACTCATACAAAGTTATGCTTTGACGTAAACTATTATCGGGCAAAGTCGTTTCAAAATATGCATTCGTATCAACAGCAAACGCTAATAAAAAAAGCACTCCCAATATCTTAAAAGTTAACACTTCTAAATAATAGAGAGCCATCTTTTTTATGCTATCCATGATTAACCATTTTTAGTTTCGAAAACAAATTGATCATTTTCACGCTTGATAATTACTTCTTTTGGCCACAACTTGACCACTTTTTCTTCCCAATCATTCAGTATCTGCAAAAATTGATTATACGTAAGCTTAATTTGCGTTGGCACTTCTTCTTCTGAATAAAGATCTTTTATCAATATAAAACCATTGTCTTTTTCTAATGCTGTAGCATTGCTACAAGTACAAAGATCATTATCATCAGTAAGCCATTCTTTAAACGATGAAACTTTTTCTGCTGCATCATCTGTTAGAAAAATCCCCAAGTTACACATTTCTACACTTGAACAAGCGTCATAGGAAAGAAAATTTCCCATAAGAATTAACTTAACAAATTCCAATTCACACTCCTTTATATACAACAGGATAGGCCATTTTTAATTCGGCATTTTTGGTTATATACATTATTATTTCCACTCCATCATTAGTAACAGATTTAATTCTATGTTTACCATCAGGCATACTTCTTATTGTTCCTTTTTCCTGATAATTATCATATGCTTCTAAAATTTTATCGATTACTTCTTGTCGAGACCACTCAGCAGGAAAAAATGCTTTTCCTATAATTTTTTTGTACCCTCTATAGATATCTTTGCTATCATATTCAATGGTGTCATCTTTTTTACCTAAAAGACTCATAATCGTATTAAAAGTACGCTGTATCAAATTTTTGAAAGCTCCCATTGGATAACCGCCCTTTTCTAGAATATATTGCAACTATTTTTAAAAATTTTTTCGAAGACACAAACGCTTTTCGCATATCTTCCTTTTCATAGACTCTCATAAAGTTAAACACGTTGATTGCTCGCCTACAATACAGTAGAAAAGAAAAATAGAAGCGATGAAAACGATTGCATTGGGTACCATAATAGAGATCTCTATTATTTTTACAACAACGAAAAAAAGTGACGTGATATGTTACCACTGTCTCACTTTTTCTAGCACTGCTAATTCTTGCTCAACGGGTAAATCAGGTAGCTCTAATAAGAAAGGTATATGTTGTAACAGTGGATGCATAACAAAATTTTTAAGCGCAACTTCACCAATAACCCCTTGGCCAACAATACTATGCCGATCGATACGAGATCCCAGCTTCTCTACCGTATCATTCAAATGTATAAGTTTAATACGTTCAATACCGATAGTTGTCTGTAACAAATTAATAAATTTTTCTTGTTCACTCATTGTTGCAATATCATAACCAAATGAATATGCATGCGCAGTATCAATACAAAAATTAATACGTTCTGGTTTATTAATTTTTTCAAGTAACAGTTTAAAATCAAAAATATCACTGCCTACAGCCAAATTCCCATGACACGTATTTTCTAACAAAACAGCAATATCTTGTTCACGATTAAAAAGATTATTAAGTGCTACAGCAAGCGCATCAATTCCCTGTATTTTATCAAGCGCTCCTTTTGCAGTGCCCGCATGCAACACAAAATGTGTAAATTCAAGCCGCTTTGCAAAAGTAATTTCGCGACGTAATTGCGTAAACCCATTATTGCCTAGGCTTGATAAATTAACCCAATACGATACGTGACAGAATAAATCATTAAATCGTGCACGCCTTATTCTTAAAAATTCATACACATCTTCTCTGATTACCGGAATCAATTTTCCTGATTCTTGTGGTACAAGAAAACATTGAAAAAAAGGCAGATCCAAAGAATCTGCCCTTTGTAATAATTCTCTCAATGACGAACGCATCCGAATATGTACACCAATTCTATTTTTTGTCATTGAATACTCATCTGCAGCCACTCACGCCAAATATTCATGGCCGGATGTTCTTTTTTAAAGCTTTTTCCACCAATCTTGTATCTTTTTTACAGTATCATCATACTGATCTTCTACTCTTTTCAGAACATCCTTACCAATCTCTATCAACTCTTTATTATTATTGATTACCGTTGGAACAGGCAAGCTTCTTTGTATAATATCGCGAGAAGTTCTTGATAATGATTGCAAAACTTTATAATCTGGTTCCTCTTCATATAATTCTACCGTATCTTTACTTTGATGAACCTTGGCAAGCCTATACAGCGCCGCTAATTGATGAATTGAACTATTCAATCCCAAATCTTCCAAATTTTTACAATCATTTGGGTTAAATAGCGGTATTTTTCCCCAAACATTTTTACCTAGATTAAGAATTAATTGGCAACTATCGAAAGTAAATCCTATTCCTTGCGCTGATGTTGGCCAAGTACCTAATTTTTCATAATTGAGAGCGCTATATAAACCAACCATCAAACAATTATTCTGATGTGGATATACAATAGCAACAAAGAATGCATCTGGACTGTATAATATCTTTATCTGTGTCGAGTTTTTAGCTGTGATCACACATTTATCTAACTGTTCTTCTAAAGAAAATAATTGAGCATCAATCTCATTCGTAAATATAACCTTTCCAGCATATGTAACACTAGCCCATTCTTTTCCATGTGGAGCACAGACAGTCTTTACAAAAAGATCTTTTTCTTCGGCCCTTAAATTTCCTATCTGATATATATCGGACAAATTGGCTGTATTCCACAAAGTCTGCGTACTCACACCATCTTCCTCTGAGATAATCAACAACCTATCACCTTCATCATTATAGATTCCTGTTGTGAACGCCCCATCTTGTTCAAATTTTTTAACACAATCATTGTTGGTAATATCCCACAGGCTCAAACCACCTCGATTATTATCTTGATCCCAACAATTAAGTACAAGTGCTGTAGATTTTTTATTAAAAAAAGCGTACAAACAAGAAGCAGAAGTTGGCATCGATAAACTGAAAACAGCTAATGAATTATCTTCTTTTCTCATTATTTTCGATAACAATACCATTTTGTTTGACTGTGTACACAGATATTCTCCTGAAGGGCTAAATCGACTATATTCGATATCATCTTCGTGCTCTATTAAGATTGGTGTGTCCCTATTTGTATCACGATTTACCAATCTTAACAAACGTTGATTATTTCTTTCTTCATCTGTACTCTTTGGAGTTGCTGCTGTGACGCGGTATTCATAACAACTATCAACGCCTTTGATTAAATATGTTACAAATTCTTTATCATTATTATTAATCAAAAGAGTATTATAAGGACCATCATATGAACCCCATTTAAGACACTCCGGAACAAGTTGTATATGACCTTCATCAGTCAATCTATACCTCAACGTATCGTAGCAGATATCAGGAAAAAAATATGGAAGATTGTCTTGCACTACCGTATTCCGACAATAAAGAAACCAAGATAACCGTTCCATATGAGGAGCTATCTTTGAACTAACAATATTTTTATCAAAGTAAACACCACATAGTTGAGCAGTAAGACAAGAACTGTTCAATTTTTTTTGGCATTCTTGATCAACCATGGCATACTTTCCGGCCACAGTAAGTAACAATCTTCGATCTTCTAATGATAATGATTGAAAATAGTTCTTGAATGGTACTCCTGGTTCGCACTCACAAGCCTTACTATACAAATCTATCTCTTGTGAATTAATGTTGCTATACAATAAAGACATGTTTTTAACTTCATCACCACACCTTTTTTGTCGACGTAAATAGTCTTTATGAAGAGCCGCCGATTGAAAAATTTTCCACTTTTCTATGGAAAAATCTTTTCCGTCAGATAAATGAAGCACTACATGATGTTGTCGACTAAAGTCAATTTTTTTATCCATGCATTGATTTTGCGAGATAACAGATATAATGAGTAATCCCATGATGTGTGAAAAGCGCATGCATAATCCTTCTTGTTGTATGACCATTTATTTTTTGTCATTGTTTTCATAATTCATCTGCAATTGTTCACGCAAATATCCATCACTAAAATACTGTGATAACACCGAAATAAAATCTTCTTTTACACGCTGCAAATCTTGTTCTGTGTTTGCTTCAAACCGTATTGAAAGCACCGGTTGAGTGTTAGAGGCACGTATAATTCCCCATCCATAATCTGTTGTTACCCGCACACCATCGATGGCCAATATTTTTACATTTTTTTTCTGGTAAAATAAACCTTTCATTTCTTGTACCATTGCATACTTGTTACCCTCATCGCAAGGAAGACGAAATTCTGGTGAGGTAACTTTTTTAGGAAACACCGTTAACAACTGTGATAAAGTTTTTTTTGACTGTATTAATAACTCAAACAATCTAAACATCGCATATACTCCATCATCATACCCAAAATGACGATCTTTAAAAAAGAAGTGGCAACTGGTTTCTCCTCCAAGCAGTGCGTGATGTATATGCATATTTTCTTCTATAATCGAATGTCCAACGGGCGTTACAACAGTTTTTGCCCCCCAACTTTCGAGTAATTCAGTGAGTCCAGCGGAGCACACAACATTATACACAACAACCATAGCGGGATATTGTGTAACCATTGGTTGCGCAAAAAGAGCAATCAACTTATCTCCTGGGACAAGTTCGCCATCTTTTGTCATAGCTCCCATTCGATCTGCATCACCGTCAAACCCAACACCAACAACCGCATCTGTTGTCTCCAATGCTTGTTTTACATCTTGCATGTTTTTTGCAGAAACAGGATCTGCTCCATGATTTGGGAAAGTGCCATCAACTTCTGCGCATAATAGTTGAATATTTTTCCATCCCATTGTTGTAATAATTTCTGGTATTACAACACCTGCTGCACCATTGCCACAGTCAATAACTGCTGCAAGATCAGCGTTTTTCAGATGAGCAAATTTTTCTGCATGCCATGCAATATAAGCATCTTTTACTGACTGCTCAGTATATGTACCATGCGCTTGCGGAATGCAATGTTGTTTTTCAAAGTACAATTTTCCAATTTCTCGTATTTGCTTGCCCCACAACGACTGCGTACCAAGACATATTTTTAGTCCATTATATTCTTTAGGATTGTGCGATGCCGTAATCATGATTCCTGCGTCAACTGGCACAGTGTACGTTGCAAAATACATCATGGGAGATGTGCATACTCCCATAAAAATAACATTGAGACCGCTTTCAGTAAGTGCACGGCATAAATTGTTTTTTATCGCCGGTGAATGCGTTCTTCCATCCATTCCCACAATTACTGTTTTTACCGCACTATTTAACTGCACCAAATAAAATGCTATTGCACGACCAAGGTCATACACATCTTCAATAATTAATTCATCACCAACAAGACCGCGAATATCATATTCTCGAAAAATTGTTTCTTTCATCATCCCTAAATCCTCTTGTGTTCGTATGGTTCGACAAGCTCACCACGAACGGGAACCAAGGTTCCTCACTCCGTTCGTCCTGAGCCTGTCGAAGGAAACGAACAATATTATATCATTGTTTATTCTACTATACTGTTTGATCAAGATTCTGACAAATGTATAACCTTCCGCTCGTCCTGAGTGTTTTTGCTCTTTGCAAAAATATATCGAAGGATAAAACAAATCATGCTAAACTTAAACGCACATCACAAAAATAAGGCGATACGGTATGATTCCACAAAAACTGCAAATAAAAAATTTCCTAAGCTACGGTCCAACGCTACAAACAATTGATTTTACCAATTACTCCCTTATCTGCCTTTCCGGTAAAAATGGTCATGGAAAATCAGCACTGTTAGATGCAATGACATGGGCGCTATGGGGTCAAGCACGCAAAGTATCTGGTGCAACAAAAGCTGATCAAGGGTTACTCAGATTGGGTCAAACACAGATGCTTGTTGTATTTGATTTTGTTTTTGGTGGAAAAACATACAGAGTCCGACGTGAATACATGGAAACATACGGTAAGCCAGTTAACACGCTTGAATTTGGCATGATTGATAGTGATACTGATACATTTATTCCTCTCACTGATAAAACAATTCGTACTACACAAGAAAAAATAGAACAAACATTACGTCTTGATTTTGATTCATTTTCTAACTCCGCATTTTTACGCCAAGGCAGCTCAAATGAATTTTCAAAAAAATCACCCAAAGACCGTAAACAAATTTTAGCAACAATACTTGGCCTTGATCAGTACGAAGTAATCCGCAAGCTTGCTCTCGAAAAAACAAAAGATGCACAAACAAAAAAAACAGTCTTAACTACGCTCCAAGAAAAAAGAACACAGGAGCTTACTGCACAAGCAGCGCTTGATGCGGAACTTGAACATCTTACTGAGCAGATGCGTTCCATAGAAAAAACAGAAAAACAGTTACATGCCGATCAGCGTGCGCATCTGGATGAACGAACTATCTATGATGAACAACAAAAACAGCATCATAATCTTTCATTTCAGCTACAACAACTCAACGAACAGATTACAACACAAAAAAAGCAACTGCGTGAACTACTGTTTCAATGGCGTACAGTAAACAAAAAAAAGCAATCTTTACACAGCATTCACCAACTTGAACAAGAAAAAAGTAAGACAATCGCTACCATTGTAGAACATCAAAAACTTTTTCAAGAAAACCTTGAACATAGACAAGCTTTATTAAACGTAACTCAGCATATTACCACCGTTGAACAACAGTACAAAGACAAACACACTAAAAAAAATCATGCCCTACAGCTTGAATTAGAACGCCTACGTGCTGAACATAAAAATCATCAACAATTGATTATGAGCACCGAAGAACACATCAAACAACACCACAAAGAAGAAGCTCTTGTTATTGCACACATTGCAACACATCAGCAAGAATTGTCAAAAATAACACAAGAACCTGATGCTATTGCACACGAAGAAGCACACTTAGAGAAACGCAAAGCTGCATACCAACAATTTGTTTCTCTTGGCAATTGGATAAATAGCGAGCTGAACAGCTTATCCAATAAAAAAAAATTAGTGCACGAAGATGATCCAAGTTGCCCATTGTGTGAACAAAACCTATCAGCTTCACGCAGGAGATTTTTAAAACTTAATTTTGAAAAACAAGAATCTTTTTTGGCACACCGCTTGCGTCGATTAAAGCGCATTATTCCAACACTCAAAGAAGTTCTTATTAATCAACACACACACATTACAAAAAATAAAGAAATTGTGCAGCACGCAGCTGTCTTGACATCAAAAATTACAGAATTAACTGCAACTCACATAAAAATAGCACAACAGATTACTGCACATACAGCTATATGCGAACAACAAAACAAAGATCTTGCTGAACAGGCAAAAATAATTGCTATCAAACAACAAGAAGCAGCTGATCGGAATGATCAAACAATACACATACATGATCAAGAGTATCGTACACTCATTGAACGTCAGCAGTTGCTTATAAAGCAATTGTCTAGCCATGTGTATCGCGAACATGATTATAAAAAAGATCAAGAACAACTCAAATTGATTGAATCTCAACTTGCTGATTACGAAATACTCCAAAAAGATGTTGCACAACAAGAAAACCGTAAAAATGATGTTCACAAACTCTGCACATCTCTCAAACAATGTAATGCAGAATTACAGAACACTGAAAAAAAACGCAGTGCACTTGGTGATCTTGACGCTCAACTACAGCTGTTGCAAAACAAAGAAAAAGATCTTGAAAATCAGCACACCGCACTTAAAAACAGCAAAGAGTTACTATCCCACGCACAAGGGAGCATTGAAAATCAGCAAAAACATCTGACCAAAATAAAAAATGAATTTGAGAAAGAACAGACTACTATTGCACTGTTGGAATCAATTATTGATGATTACCAAACTATTGCAACAGCAACGGGCAAGGATGGAATTCAAGCATTGCTTATTGAAGAAGCAATTCCAGAAATTGAGCAAGAAGCAAACTATTTATTGTCACGACTCACCAATAATCAGGCACAAATTTTTATTGAATCATTACGCGATTTAAAAAAAGGCGGCACCAAAGAAACATTAGATATTAAAATTTCCGATCAAGCTGGCATCAGACCATATGAACTTTTCTCTGGCGGTGAAGCCTTCCGCATTGATTTTGCACTACGCATAGCAATTTCAAAATTACTTGCGCGCCGCGCCGGAACTGCATTACAAATACTTATTATCGATGAAGGTTTTGGCTCACAAGATGAAGAAGGATTGGGACATATTATGGATGCACTACACAAAATACAAGACGATTTTTCAAAAATTATTATCGTCTCACATTTGCCAAGCATGAAAGATCAATTCCCTGTACAATTTTTTGTTGAAAAAGGTGTACAGGGAAGCACTGTCAGTATTATTGAACAGGGATAGCTCACATTGAACAAGGATAAAACCTAGTTTCTTGCTGCTCTTTCCGCTGCTTCAGTTGCGCTCGCATAATAGTCGTGGTTGCTGATAAGGTCTCGCTCTTCTTCTTTTTGAGTAAAGCGAGCATCATTTACACGACCAACTCGTTTTCTTTCTTCTTCTGCTTGAGTCAGCGCAGCTTCATTTACAAAACCACGACGCGCTTTTGCTTCTTCTGTCGCCGTTGATCCATACCCTATTGCACTATCAAAATATTGTACCAGACAGAATATGATCGTTATAATAATCAATTTCTTTTTCATTATTTTACTCAATTTGAAACACAATACAAAACATTGCTACAACAATAATTA
>DATEAY010000054.1 GCA_035288105.1 Candidatus Babeliales bacterium | reverse complement strand
TTAAAGATTAATTACCTTAAAGAACTACCCTTCGATACATTTTACTCTGCCTACGGCTGCGTAAAACACTCAGGGCGAACGGGTTTTGAGAATTAAATTTTTAATTATTGGTATTTTTTCAAAAACTCAACAGAACCTAGTTATTATAAATGAGCGCAGTAGAAAAAACTATCATAAAAAAGGCTCCTGATTTTGCAGGAGCTTTTTTTATTTTAAAACTACTATTATTAAATTTCAGCAGTACGCCTATTAATCGATTCAAAAAATTCAGCGTTTGTTTTGGTTTTCTTCATTTTATCAATCAAGAATTCCATACCTTCGATGGTATTCATTGTTGAAAGTAGCTTCTGTAAAATCCACACTTTGTTAAGTTCTTCTTCAGAAAGAAGTAGGTCATCACGACGCGTTCCAGAAACCAATAGATCAAAGGCTGGGAAAATACGACGGTGCGAAAGTTTACGCGTCATATTCATTTCCATATTACCGGTACCCTTAAATTCTTCGAAAATTACTTCGTCCATTCGCGAACCAGTTTCAACCAATGCCGTTGCTAAAATAGTTAATGAACCTGCTTCTTCAGTTGCACGTGCTGCACCAAAAAATCTCTTTGGACGTTGCAATGCATGCGCATCAATACCACCAGTAAGCACTTTACCAGATGCAGGAGCAACAGTATTATACGCTCGTGCAAGGCGAGTAATTGAATCGAGCAATATAACAACATCACGATTACATTCAACTAATCGCTTTGCTTTTTCCAATACAATTTCTGCTACTTGAACATGACGTTCTGCTGATTCATCAAATGTTGAACTAATAACTTCCGCCATTGTTCCTTTAACTGTTCTGCGCATATCCGCAACCTCTTCAGGTCGCTCGTCAACACACAGTACAATAAGATGTGCTTCAGGATGGTTTTGAATAATTGCTCGCGCAATTTCTTTTAAAAGAAGCGTTTTACCAACTTTAGGAGGAGCAACTATCAATCCGCGCTGTCCTTTACCTACCGGAGTAAATAAATCAAGAATACGGGTCGAAAGTGCCATTGGATCAAATTCAAGATTAAATTTTTCAGTGGGATGTTGAGGACTCAAACTATCAAAATGAGACCTATCAACCATAGAAAGAGGTTCTGCATAATTGACTTGTGATACTTTTAAAAGTGCAAAATACTTTTCGCCTTCTTTTGGCTTTCTAATTTCACCCTTAATTGTGTCTCCTGTGCGCAAACCAAATCGTCTAATTTGTGATGGAGAAACATAAATATCATCCGGACCAGAAACATAATCATATAATGCTGAACGTAAAAAACCAAATCCATCAGGTAATTTTTCAAGAACACCTTCAACTGCCATTTCAAAATTTGGATTCTCTTCGGCATAACGAATTTTTTTGAGCAATTCATCTTTTTTTGTAATTGCTGCACCCATAATACCATAACGACGAGCATATTGAATAAGCTCTGCTAATGATAAATCTTCTAAAGGTCGCCTCGTATAAACTGGTCTTTCGTTATTGTTGTTCTGCTGATATGGTGGTTGTTGCGATGTACGATAATGTTCATCGCGAGGCTGTTGTACATCTCTGCGTTCTTGCGGTATTGGATCTCGCTCAATAGGTTCTGCTGCTACCACAGGATTTTCTGCTATCGGCTTCTGAACTTCTGCTGCCTGCGGCACTGTTTTGCTATTTCTTGGAGCACGTTGACGTGTCGGCTGCGATGGTGATAGAGGTTGTACTACTTGTTTTGCTGTTTCTTGATCACTTGTAGTTGATTGTGCAGAATCAGCTGTTTTTATATCGCGAGTTTTCATCCAGACCTCCTGTAAAAGATACTCTGACGGTTTTTCGTCATGCATTATTCCTTGAATTTGTGTAAAAAAATGAGACTTAAAAAAAATGATTTACTAGATATGTCTAATTATTGTATCTATGTTCGTTAACAGATAATAGAGTAAATATAAATTGATCATTTTGATCACAAAACAGATCTTTATTCTGCATTACCTTGTATAAATCAAAATGACCATATTTAATTAATTCGTCAATATATTTCAAAAAGATGCG
>DATEAY010000053.1 GCA_035288105.1 Candidatus Babeliales bacterium | reverse complement strand
AGAAGGATATGCTTAACTATGCCAGCCCCTTATTATAAGTTGTTGAAAAATAGATGAACAAAGAGAGCAGCTCGTATGTCAAAAAAAAGGACATATGAGCTGTTCTCTTTGTTTGGTAAATAGATAATTACGTAGTTTTTGTCTCAGTAATTTTTACATTCCCTTTTGTGCTATGCACCATAATTGTTGCCTCGCCAGAACCAAGTGTGCCATCAACTTCTTGTTTAAATTTATTCCACGCTGGTTTGTTGAGTTGAGTTGTAAAAGATCTCAGTGTAATTGGAAGTTCAGATAAAAGAACGCCATGGGTTGTGTGTCCGCGGATTTCGGCATTAGTATCTGTTGGTAGCGCAAGCATAATATTTCCTGATGTTGTTTTAAGATTGATGGAGCTTGTCGAAGGAAGTTTTTTATACGCAATATTGACCTTTCCTGTTGTTGAATGTGCATAAAAGCTATCCGCAATATTTTCGCCATGTATATCTCCATAATGTGAACGTGCTTCCACTGGTCCCAATGAATTGGTGATATATATAGATCCTTTTTTAAGTGTTTGCGCGGATACTAATTTTTTTGTGTTTGTTATGGTAATAGTATCATTGGCAACAACATCAATTATGCCATGCACATCTTTTATAAACGCATTACCGTTTCCGGTGAGTGTTAAGGAAACATCAAGCGATTTGGGGATAATAAGTTCATATTCCACTGACCCAGTGATTTTTTTGCCATTATATTGTGTTCTAATTGCAAGATGATTGTTTTTGCTTGAATCAAAAAGAATTTCCATATTATCAAGATCAGTTTGTTTTTTTGAGCGCATTGTTGTTTTTACAACCAATAATTTTTGTGGACCTGTTTTTATGGTAATCGACCCGTTGGTATTGTTAATTGCGACAGCATCAATCGATAAAGCAGGAAGCTCTTTTTGTTCAACTTTTTCTAGCATGGTACCACTAAAAAAAGATTTTATTTTTTTGAAGTTCAATTCTGCGTTGCAATCGGTTGTAATGATATAAGCGCTGATTATAACTAAAAGGATTATGTACACATTTTTATTCATTAGTTATCCTTTTTAGAGGGTTTTTCTTGTTTGTAGATGTTTTGTAGTATGTGTTACTATGTTTTCCCTACTGATTTTTTCCCGCGCTCATCCTGAACTTGTTGAAGGATCAGGCGCGCTTAATCCTTCAACAAGTTCAGGATGAGCGCGAAGAGCGTACAGATCGGATAGGGTTAATGATTTTTATTGTAGCATACAAAAATTGTGTGCTAATTCAAAGAATAACTATAGCGAGGGCGATACAATGAAGTTAGTGGGTTTACAATATGATAAAATACATTCAGTTGTTGCAGTAATTCATCACCACAAAGGACGTGCATTATTAGTCGGTGGAGCAGTGCGTGATATGGTAATGAATTTAGCTATCAAAGATGTCGATATTGAAGTGTATGGTTTAACAGAACCAGAGTTAGAAAAAATATTACAACAGTTTGGGCCAGTAAGTTTGGTTGGTAAAGCATTTGGCGTTTTGCGCTTGCATGGTCTTGATGTTGATTGGTCATTACCACGCGCAGATAGCCCAGGGCGTAAGCCAGCGGTTGTTATTGATCCGTTTATGTCAGTTGAGGTTGCAGCACGTCGAAGAGATTTAACAATGAATGCAATGGCTCTTGATCTGATTACCGAAGAACTAATTGATCCGTGTGGAGGAAGTACTGATATTAAAAATAAAATATTACGTACTCCTGATGCACGTTTTTTTATTCAAGACCCGTTGCGCTTTTATCGTGTGATGCAATTTATTGGTCGGTTTGCAATGCTGCCTGATGATGAATTGAATAGTTTGTGTAAAACAATGGATATTTCTGCTGTTTCACGCGAACGCATAGAAGAAGAATTTAAAAAATTGTTGTTACGTTCCAAGCGTCCTTCCTTAGGAATTCGTTGGTTGCGTGATATTGGGCGTTTAGCAGATGTATTACCTGAATTGTTTGACACTATTGGTGTTATGCAAAATCCGCAATGGCACCCAGAAGGTGATGTGTTTGAGCATAGCATGCAAGCGCTGGATGCTGCTGTTACCATTATACAAAAATATGATGAAGAATGGAAAAGGTTAGTTTTGCTATATGCGGCGTTGTGCCATGATTTGGGTAAAGTTACAACATCTGAGGAAGTTGATGGTGTTATTAAAAGTATTGGTCATGAAAGGGATAGTAAAAAGTTTGCGCGTACAATGTTGAAACGTATTACACATAACGGCGATTTAATTGATGCTGTATGCTCTTTGGTGCTCAATCACATGACGCCATTGCAATTCACCAAAAACAAGGCAAAATTACCTGCGTATCAGCGCTTAGCAAATAAGTTAGATCATAACGTGAATATGTCTATGCTCATCGATTTATGTATTGCAGATAAACGTGGCAGAAATGGTGCAGGTCACGAGCCCTTACAGAGTGATTTTCCTGATGTAGCTGAATTCAAGCACAAAGCTGAACAAGCTGGAGTTTTATATAGTGGTGTTGAACCATTGCTAAAGGGGTCTGATGTGCTTGATGTGGTTAAGCCAGGTCCTCAGATGGGAAAGTTACTCGCATATGCGTATGACATGCAAATTGAAAAAAACATTACTGATAAACAAGTTTTAAAAGAATATGTTATAAAAAAAATAAAGAAATAAATACGTTTGCTATTGCGATTGTTGTGTTAAAAGCTATAATAATTGAGTGTTTTAGGGGTATGCTTTTAACAAATAATGAGCGATATAAAGGTATTGTATGAATAAGAGTTCCAAAGTTAATGCGTTTTTATTGGCTATGATGGTTGGTATGACTGCTCCAGCAAGAGGAATGGATTGTCAGGCAGAAGTTTTAACTGAACAACAAGCTGAAGTGAGTTCTTCTGAACAAGCGCCAGTTGTTTGGTATAAAAAACGTGAAACGCAAGTTAGTATAGGGATCTTAGCGCTTGCTGCGGCATATGCTATTGCAGTACGCATGGATAAAATTGCTTCTCCGGCTGCATTGGTCGCTATGTTATTTTGTTCAAAAGTTGTAGGTGTTGTGGCATCTGATAATACAAACATTACACATGGTGAAAATAATATTCCAGAAACAAACGTACCAGCCGCTGGTGCAGATGCTTTGAATAACGGATCAATCGTCGCTGATGCAAAAACTCAAATCAATCAAGGTGGCGTAACCTTACAGGTGCCAGCCGACAATACAGTTCAGCGAACGTTTGCGCAGCAATTGAAAGAAGCGATTTCTTCTTTTGGTCTACAAAAACTTTTGTATGGAGAAGATGCTCAAGAATATACGGATGAAAAAGCAACAAAAGATTTGTTTGTGAATCCATATAATAACTAACATTTGTTTGATTATTAAAAAAGGCTTACTTTTTGGCTTGTATGGTCAAAATAGTAGGCCTTTTTTATTTTTGCTTTATTAGAAGAAAAACTATCGATTATTGACAATTTGAATGAAAAAACCATATTCTGGTTACTAGTACTAGTAATTAAATTAATGGTGGACGTGCTCATGAATAAGAAATATAGCTTTCTGGTCGCAGTATTGATGTTCTTTTCCACTGGATTTAGCTTTGCTGCTGAAGGTAGTGTTAATGTTGATCGATATAATCGGCTTGCTAGGGCTTATAATGATGGAAATTTGAATACAGTTGCTATACCTGGCGATATTGCCATTGTTGAGGGACATAAAGTTACATTAGAAGCAAGGAAAAGATCTATTGAAAGTTCTTATGTTCCTGCGTTGCTTAGGATTGTTGGTGCGAGTCTATCTATTCCTGCCATTTTTACTTTTGGTGCAGCAGTTGGTGGAGCCGCTGGATCATACGCTATTTTGAGTAGTTCTAATTCTGGTGTAAATTTTCTTGAATGGCTAAAATACACATATGGTTTGGACAAAAGTATGGTTACTTCTGGAAAAATGGCATTTACAACAAGAGTGTTTTTGCCCACATTGTCCGAAACACATGAGGCTATTTTGGAATTGGGAACATACGCTCCTCCATTAGCAGCTGTATCATTTGTTGCAGTAGCGCTTTCTCGATATTTCTTCAACAAAGCTGCAAATTATAAAGATGAGATTGTAAAATTAGAAAAAGAAATTATACGTGATACAAATATCATTCTTTCTTTGATAGGCTTTGGGTTGTTGTAAGAAAGAATTTTTTAGAATCAAAAAAAGCTCTGAGGCTAGCAATAGCAATGGAGTCTTTTTTTTTGATAAAATAAACTTGTTTTGGTTTTCCTTTACTAAGAAAAGTTAGGATGCTATTTTTTTTTACAACCCCATTCTTCAATATATTTCGAATGGGACCCCGATGGGACGTAGTGGAATTGGGGATAAAAAAGATAGAGGTCAAAGTGGATATTAAAAAAAGAATTGGCACTTATGTGCGACAAGGTATTACTGGTGCGTATTATCAGGCCTATGTACCACAGCCATTACCACCAGATCCAGCTTTAAATATGGAACAATTATACCCCTATTTGGATAAGGCTATAAGTGCAGTAGCAGAGTTAAACGGGGTTGCAAAATCAATTCCTAATATTTCTCTTTTCATTTATATGTACGTGCGCAAAGAAGCGCTGTTATCTTCTCAAATAGAGGGGACACAAAGTTCTTTTGCCGATTTAATGTTATTTGAGCATGAACAAAAGCCTGATGTTGCAATAGAAGATGTTGAAGAAGTGTCGCATTATGTTGCTGCTATCAATTATGGATTAAAGCGAATAAAAGAAGGTTTTCCTTTGAGTTTGCGACTTATTCGAGAAATTCATGGAGTATTATTAAGTGGTGGTCGAGGAAAACACAAAGATCCCGGTGAATTTAGAAGATCACAAAACTGGATTGGTGGATCTCGGCCAGGAAATGCTCTGTTTGTGCCTCCGTCTCCTGAATATTTGAAACAATGTTTAGCTGATTTGGAAGGTTTTTTTTACGATGAAGCGTGCACATATCATATACTCATTAAAGCAGGATTGGTGCATCTACAGTTTGAAACGATCCATCCTTTTTTAGATGGTAATGGTAGAATTGGGCGACTGCTTATTATTTTGATGTTGTGTGACAATGGTTTTTTATCAGTTCCTATTGTGTATTTAAGTTTATATCTAAAACAGAATCGTGCTTTATATTATGAGTTGTTGCAGCAGGTGCGAGAAAATGGAACATGGGAAGCATGGTTTGAATTCTTTTTACAAGGAGTTTCATATTCAGCGCAACAGGCATTGTTAACCATAGAAAAAATTAATACGTTATTTGCGCACGATATGGCTGAGATTGAAGGGCTTGGTAAAGCGCGATTTTCAGCTCTATTAGTTTTTGAGCATTTAAAAAAATTACCGCAGGTTACGGTAGCATTGCTTGCGCAAGAACTTGATATCTCAGAGCCTACTGCACGATCATCATTGAAACATTTGCAACAATTGCGCATTGTTGAAGAGGTTACGGGTAAAATGCGTGATCGAACATACGTGTACAGAAAATATCTTGATATCTTAGAGCAGGGTGCTGAACCATTATAAGTTTGCTTTTATTTATCCACTAAGAAAAGTTGGAACGCTATCTTTTCTTAGTGGAATTCGCTACGAAAAGTTAGCGGTTCCAACTCGCTGTTTTTTTTGATAAAAATTGACCACTTGAAATAATCATAGAATGTGATATCCTCGTCTATAGAAGTATACAAAGGACATTTTTAAGGATTTTAAGGGGGATTTATGAAAACATTCAAAAAATACGCGAATTTAGCTCTTTTATCAGTAGCATTCATTGCAACCGTTCCGACATATACTATGGAAACTAAAGAAGTGGTTGATGCTGCCGAGCAAGTCAAAGCTATTGAGCCAGTCAAAGTTGCCTGGTACAAAAGAGATGATGTGCAAGGTGCTGCATGCTGGACAGCTATTTTAATTACACTATATGCCTCATCACGTTTGCAGGAGTATATGTCTAATGTTCGCTACAATAATATGATCAACAAACTGGTTATGATGGAAGATAGGGATGCGAACATTAAATTAGCGAAAAATGAGTTGCTAGAAAAACTTAACAATGACGTTGCTCTTTACCAAGCTTTTCCAACGGATGATCTAAGCTTTGCTGATTATGTAGCAAAACGAACAACCGAAGTGCTTGCAAGTGTCGCTCAATTATATGAGAAACATGGGTTTAAGAATATTGTAGTCCGATTAGGTGATGTATTGAGTGATGGTACGAAAATGGTTTATGTGTTCGCAGGTTTAAGAATATTGTAGTCCGATTAGGTGATGTATCGAGTGATGGTACGAAAATGGTTTATGTGTTCGTATAAGATGAGAATCGATAATTAATACAATGGTCCTCTTTTGGCTATTATGGTCAAAAGGGGGCCATTTATTTGTTTTTGTTGCGACTATCGAGATATTCATCTTTGTGGTAAAATGTAAAATAATCACTTAACTAAGAATCGTTCGTTTCCTTCGACAAGCTCAGGACGAACGGAGTGTGAATTTTATATCCCGTTCGTGCTGAGCCTGTCGAAGCATACGAACTCAAATTAGTGGGCCATATGAATAGTATCGATTCTATACAAAAAGCATTTACCGATCATATTAAGAATTTATTTTTTCATCCTTCGACAAGCTCAGGACGAGCGGGAGAAGAGCTTAGCACTGAACATTCCCGTTTACACATCAATGTTGATGAAGCAAAACAGGCATTTGGTAATTTATCCACGAGCATTGCCTTGGTATTGGGTAAAGTATTAAAGCAGTCTCCTCGCGAAGTTGCTACAGAAATTGCTACAACATTTAAGCATCCATTGGTAGAAAAGATTGAAATTGCTGGCCCTGGTTTTGTCAATATGTTTTTGACAGAAGATACTTTTAAGCTTCTTGCTCAAGAATTATACGAACAAAAAAATAACTTCTTCAAGCCTATTCTTGAAAAAAAATATAACGTTTCACTTGAGTTTGTGAGTGCCAATCCAACTGGGCCATTGCATTTTGGTCATGGAAGAGGTGGAATTATTGGTGATGTGCTTGGCAACGTATTGAAATTTGTTGGGCATAATGTTACCAAAGAGTTTTATATCAATGATGCAGGTAATCAAATACAGAAACTTGGTGAATCTTTTAAAATTCGCTGTTTGCAAGCAGCAGGTATGCAAGCAACAATTCCAGAAGATGGTTACCATGGCGAATATTTGCTTGATCTTGCGCAAGGTTGTTTTGCTGAATATGGGCAAGCACTTTTTGAGAAACCAGACTCATTTTTTGCGAATTACGCAAAAGAGAATTTACTTGAAGCGTTAAAAGGTACGCTCAAAGATTATGGTATTGAATATGATGTGTGGTTCTCTGAAAAAACACTGCATGATAGCGATGCAATAGAAAAAGCACTACAAGCGTTGCAAAACCATAATCTGTTGTATGAACACGAAGGTGCTTTGTGGTTTAAAACAACACAATATGGTGATGATAAAGATCGTGTAGTAAAAAAATCAACGGGTGAATATACCTACATTGCAGCAGATGTTGCCTATCTTAAAAATAAAGCGGATCGTGGATTTAATAATTTTATCTATATCCTCGGCCACGATCACCACAGTTATGTTGTACGCTTAAACGCGGTAAAACAAGGGCTAGGTTACACGGATTATCCCCTTGATGTTATTTTGTATCAGCTCGTTAAGATTTCAGAAGATGGTGCATTGGTGCGTATGTCAAAGCGTGCAGGTGCAATTATTAGTTTGCAAGATATTATCAATACTGTTGGCAAAGATGTGGCACGCTTTTTTTATTTGAATCGCAAGGCAGATGCGCAACTTGAATTTGATCTTGGATTAGCGCTCAAAAAAACTGAAGAAAATCCTGTGTATTATGTTCAATACGCGTATGTGCGTACGGGAAGCATCTTAGAAAAAGCATCACAATCATCAGATCTACACAGCATTAATGCCGACGATGCGCAGCACATTGGCCACGAAGAAGCGTTTTTACTCAAAAAAATTGTGTTTCTTGAGCAGCTATTACTCGATATTGCGACCAATCATCAAACGCATTTATTGGCTTATTATGTGGTTGAGCTTGCGCAATTGTTCCACCGGTATTATAGCCACGTACGTGTTATTGATGTGGAAAATATAGAAAAAAGTCGTGGACGCTTGTTAATGGTAGCTCTTGTGAGAGATACAATAGCTCTGGTTCTTGACCTTCTTGGCGTTAGTCATCCTGAAAAAATGTAAGGGACAAGCTACTTTTTCGATATTCCATTGATAAAACAGCCATTTATGGCACAATAAAATAATAATGTTTACCTCTAACAGGAAAGTTCTATGTCAAAAATAAGTAAAGAATTATTACAAGAATTAAGAGATCACACCGGTCTTGGCCTTATGGATTGTCGTAAAGCACTTGAAGAAACGGCAGGTGATTTTGACCAGGCATTAGAATTATTGCGCAAAAAAGGTGCAGCAGTAGCTGCAAAACGTGCGGATAAAGAAACTGGTGAAGGTATTGTCAAAGCGTACATTCATCCAGGGGATCGTCTTGGTGTTCTTATAGAAATTAATTGTGAAACGGACTTTGTTGCTAATACCGAAAACGTAAGACAATTTGCGCAAGACTTGTGTTTACAAATTGCAGCAAACAAAGCAATGTATGTATCTCCAGAACAAGTAGATCCTGCTTTCCTTGCACATGAAAGGGACATTTTCAAAGAACAAATGATTAATTCAGGAAAACCTGAAAAAATTATTGAACAAGTTATTGAAGGTAAAGTGAAGAAACTTTATAGTGATATTTGTTTGCTCGAACAAACATTTATTAAAAACGATCAACTGACGGTAAAAGATGTTCTGCAAGAACTGATTGCTAAAACAGGTGAAAGTATACGCATTAGAAGATTTTGCCGTTTTGAACTAGGCAAGTAATATCACAAAGAAGGAACTGTTATGGCAGAGATTATTTTAATAGAAAATGATATTAAAAGTTTCCAGAAGCCTATGGAAGCTGAGATGGAAAATCCGCTCAAACATTTTGAACGAGAACTAGCTAAGATTCGTACTGGCAGAGCCCATACATCAATGATTGAAGATATTCCAGTGAGTTGCTATGGACAAGATGCGGTTCCGTTGAAGGGTCTTGGCATTGTTTCAGCACCAGATTCTCGTCTATTGACAGTACAGCCATGGGATACATCTGTAATTGTTGATATTGAAAAAGCTATTGTTGCATCAGGTGTTGGTGTTGCACCAGTTAATGACGGAAAAATTATTAGATTACGTCTTCCTGAAATGAGTTCTGATCGTCGTGAAGAACTTATCAAGCAATTGCACAAAAAGTTGGAAGAATGCAGAGTAGCCATCAGAAACGTTCGTAAGGATTTTAAAAATCTTATCACCGATGCTAAAAAAGATAAGAAAGTTTCTGAAAATTTTCACAACAGATTAGCAGATGTTTTGCAAGAAATTACGGATGCATATATTGCTAAAGTTGAGGGCATGGCTAAGAAAAAAGAGACAGAGCTCGCTACGGTGTAAAGACGTGCGTCAAAAGTATTATCGAAATTATTTTATAAAAAGCCAGAATTGATATTTTTTATCAATTCTGGCTTTTTTGTTTTCCATTTATATAACGTGTTATACAAGAGAAAAATATCAGGAGATTAAAGGAGATAGTATAATGCAGATTATTGTTAAAGTAATAGTGATAATGAGCGTATTGGCAGTATATCCTTTGCATTCTCGTACAGTAGGACCTGCTGCTGTGTCTAAAGCCGTAGAAAAGCCTGTGGTTACGCCTCCCTTGCAACCAGAGCGCAAAGTTCCAGTAGTAGATGTATCGAAGGATACTATTCTAAAACAATTAGATACGCTGTTATTGCAAGCATCAATCGATGATGTATGGTACGATGCAGTGGATAATTTAATTTTTGATCTTTATTTTATTGATAGAGGTATGGCGAAAGATTATCTAAAAAGAATACATATTAAAAATACTCAAATTGCCGCAGCAAAAATACCAAGCGTTACGCCCGTGCCTTCACCAACTGTTGATGTGAGAAGAGGTACATCCCCAACACCACCGCCACCACCAGTTGGGAAAAAGGTTATACCTCCATCACCTGGTGGAATACCGACACCGACACCTCCGCCTGGACAAAAGGGAATGGGTCCAACGCCACCACCAGTTGGGAAAAAGGGAACGGGTCCGACGCCACCGCCTCCTCCAGGTCCAATGGTAAAGAAAGACAAACAAGAAGGACCTCTTGTTAAAGCACCAATAATTCCTGCTGCGCCACAAGGGCCAGAACCATTATCAATACGAGGAACATATAGTGCTGCACGTCTTGCAAAAGAAACAGATGAAGACCTTATAAAATTATTTAATGATCTTTTGGCTGCATTACCTACCTCTGCGGATTTTTGGAATGCGAAGGATAAAAAACCCCAATTAGATTGGGAGAATAAAATAGGTGCAGTTAAGAAAGCACTGTTAGATCCAAAAAGAAGCACCAACATTGACGCTGATAAAAGAATAGAGGATCGTATCAAAGAAGTGAGGACCGAAAAAGCACAACAAGGACAAAAACAACAGGCTGCTGCTGAGCAAGCGAAGGAAAAGGAAGAGCGCAAAGAAGAGGTATCCGAAGCAGAATTGGTGGTATTAATAGAGACGTTACTGAAACAGCCAAATGTATCCGATTTCAAATGGTTGGTTAAGTTTACAACCAATGTGAAAAAATTGGATGCGATAAATCATGATATGGCTGTTGAATATGAGAGTAATTTTATTAAGAAATTTCCAGAACAGAAGCCATTTTTACCGAAAAAGAAGGAAGTTGTGGCTAAAAAGGAACTGACAGAGGAAGAGCAGAAGATGGAAATTATTGATAAAATTTTGAATGAAAAACCTTTTATGTGGGCTATCAAAGTGAGAGAGCATGTGCAAGCTTTATATGATATGAGTCCAGTCTTGGGACTTAAGTATCAAGAGAAAGTTCTTGCTGCAACAAAAGAAGCTACGGGGAAAGCTGACAGGCCATTCTTAAAAATGGCAGAATAACAAAAAAATGTTTGTACCTAGCTTTATTTTATTAATTTTTCTGGTACATTATTAAGTAAGTTTTTGATATGGGTTGCTAGCTCAATTGGCAGAGCAACAGACTCTTAATCTGTGGGTTCTTGGTTCGAGTCCAAGGCAGCCCACCAGCCTTCGCGTAAAGCTACGGCTGGCACGCCAAATTCTTTGAAGACTGGCCTTAAAAACTGAAATTTGTTTGAAATTTGTGCAAGAGTGGCGGAATTGGCAGACGCGCTGGACTTAGGATCCAGTGCCGAAAGGCGTGTGGGTTCAAGTCCCTCCTCTTGCACCAGACTACGCGTATCCCTTTCGATAAATTCAAGATCAAGTTTTGCAAGACGTACGTAACGTGCGCTTGCAAATTTTCATTAACTGGTGCAATCTTTTCAAAAAGACAGAAGTTTTTATTGCTAAGGCTTCGTAATGTGCCTTTTGTAGCTTTAGCGAAGAAAGGCAAGAGGTAGTGATATGAAGCAAAAGATTACATCTGATAATAGCACTCTTTTCAGCATAGAACACAACTATGAACAACCAACATTGTGTCGCGCAACGATAATTGTCTCTAAATCTTTGGTAAATACATTTTTTGGTGAAACAGCAGTTGCACTCAAAAGCAATATTCAGGCATATGGTTTTCAGCAGGGAGAAGTGCCTGTGGAATATATTGCTAAGCAATACAAAATCAATATCACTGAACATTTAAAAGAATTTTTTTTTAAGTTTGGGATTGTTAATTTTCTCTTTCAAGAAATGCGATCACAAAAATTACTTGTTGCGGGGGATCCTCGTCTCATTGATATTTCTCTTGAGCACGGTAATGATGCACGTTTTGTTTTTGAGTTAAGTGTTTTTCCTACAATTGCGTTGAATGAGTGGAAATATTTTCCCTTTAAGGCACCTAATCGAAAAAATTATAAAGACCTTGATCGACAAGTTGAAGCGTTTGTTCAAGAAGAGCAAAAAAATTTAGAAAAATATTCGCCTGATCATGGAATTGCTATTGGTGATTGGGTAAATTTTGATGTTTCAATTGTTGATAAAGAACATCTACTTCTAGATGAACGTTTTGTGCAAAATTTTTGGGTAAAGCTTGGTAATGAAGAAGTAGAGAGTCATTTGCGATTTTTATTTATTGGTAGAAAAAAAGGTGAACAATTTGTTGTACAGAATAAAGGTTTGCAGGATTATTTTAGTGATCAATTGCGTGCTTCTTATAATTTTAGAGTAACTATCGTTGACGTGGTGCCATATACTTATTTTTGTTTTGATCAATTTAAGGATCATTTTAGAGTAAAAACCAACAAAGATATGCACAAAAAATTGATTGAAGTTTTTTCCTATCGTAATGATGTTTCACAACGTCTTGCTATGGTGGAAGAAGCATTTAAATTGCTTATTTCACGACATCGTTTTTTTGTACCAAATCATCTTGTTTTACGACAACAAAAAATAATTTTAGGTGCAATTCAAACTAATCCAGATTATAATGTATATAGAAAACAAAAAGATTTTAATTTTTGGATTCAGCAGTTGGCCGAAAAGCAAGTAAAAGAAACATTGCTCATAGATCAGCTCATTTATCGCGAAAATATAGTTGTTAATAATGAAGATATGATTAATTATTTAAATTTAGATAAACGACCACGAATGAGGGAGTTTGTCTATTTTAGCTTGCCAGATTCAAAACATTATGGGCAAGAAGTGCCATTAGCCATGCATGAATTAAGTCGTGTTTGTGCGCGTGAAAAAGCTATTAATTATGTTATTCACTATTTAACAAAAAAATAAATATCAACGATGTAAAATAAGAAAAAGCATCATGGAAAACAAAATTCACAAACTTATCATTATTGGTTCGGGTCCTGCAGGGTTAACAGCGGCTGTTTATGCGGCTCGCGCAAATCTTGAACCAGTTATTATTGATGGTGATGAACCAGGCGGACAGTTGATGAAAACATCATATGTTGAGAATTGGCCAGGAGAAAAAAGTATTCTTGGACCAAAACTTATGATGAATATGCGCGATCATGCCAAGCACTTTGGTACTCAATTTGTGTCAGGTAAAGTAACAAAAGTCGATTTTTCTAATTCATACGTCAAAAAAATTACGGTAGATGATAAAACTGAATTGCAAGCTTATGCTGTTATTATAACAACAGGTGCAACACCAAAACGCTTACGTGTTCCTGGTGAAGATACATATTGGGGGAAAGGTGTTACAACATGTGCAGTGTGTGATGGTGCCTTTTATCCCGACAAAAAGGTGGTCGTTATTGGTGGTGGAGATACTGCCATGGAAGATGCATCATTTTTAAAGAAATTTACTCGACACATAACAATTGTGCATATTCTTGATAAATTTACTGCCTCTCATGCAATGCAGGAACGAGTTATTAATGATCCCGATATTACAATGTATTATAATAGTACGGTAACCGAATTCCATGGTAACGAACAGCATGTTTCTGCAGTTACCGTTGTTAATCAATTAACAGGCGAAAAAATTCGGCTTGATGCAGATGGTGTATTCATAGCTATTGGATTAAATCCAAATTCTGGGCCTTTTAAAGATCATCTTGCGTGCAATAAGGGTGGATGGTTGGAGGCAACAGATCAGGTACATACAGCGATTAAAGGAGTGTTTGTTGCCGGTGATGTTCATGATTATCGGTATCGTCAGGCAATTACTTCAGCCGGAGCTGGATGTATGGCAGCTCTTGATGCAGAACGGTATTTATCAGGAATTTTATAATACAAAGATGGTAGTAATGAATGAGTGAGGGTGTTTGTAATGAAGAAAAAATGGGTTTTGATGGTGCTTGGTATGATATTGTCTTATAGTTTGCATCTGGTTGCTATGGACGAAGCGTCAAAGATTCCACTCAAAGACAGAGTAGCGTTGCAGCGAGGTGCTTCAGCCGAATTGTTGAGGCGTTCAAATGAATCGCTGAGGTGTTCTGATGAAATTAAAAAACAAGGAACGAATAAGTCATCAACAGAAAGATTTAGGGCGGCTATGGTGAAGAATTATGCAGGTTTTCCGCATAGTTCAACAATTCCTGAAGAATCTCATAACTCGCTCGCTGATAGCAATCCATCAAGAGGGTTTACCGAATCTTTTTATGATATTCCATATCGGCAGTAAAAAGTGCGATGTTTTTACAAAAAAGAAATTAGTCAATTTTAGGAAGTGATTCAAAGCATTATAATTTTTAGCTTATAGGAAGGGACTACTTGCGATGGCAAAAAGATATTTGGTATTAAGTTATATGTTGTTACAGGGGTTATCGATTGTTGCTATGGATAATGATGCCGATGGTTCTGGCAATAAACTACGCAGCTCAGGAGGTTCTTTACGTCGTTCAAGTGAACTGTCAAAATTACGGGAATTATTAAAACAAGAAGAAAAGGTTGTGTCATCCCCATATTTTGATAGTCCGTGTGGAGGCTGGATTGCTAACGATGCTGGTGGTAGGTATAATATGTCGCGTACTTTAGCTCCAGTTGAAGAAGATAGGTATCGGTGTCCATAATTTGTTGTGTGAGTTTATTTGTTTAAATTCGAAGAGGAATAAATATAATTTTCAGGTAATAATTTGAAATAATATCATTTTTGCTTTAGAATATAGATTAGCAGAAGAGTTTACCCTTTATCCCCAGCTTCGTT